>NZ_JBTGVE010000015.1:0-24775 GCF_054343415.1 Mycoplasma sp. AC157
ACAAGATGCTCACGCATTAAAATATGCTTGTGATAACTTCAAAAACGATAAAGAAGTAGTACTAGAAGCAATTAAACAAGATGCTCACGCATTAAAATATGCTTGTGATAACTTCAAAAACGATAAAGAAATAGTTTTAGAAGCTGTTAAAAAAGATGGTCTTGCGTTAAAATATGCTTCTAAAGAATTAAAAGATAATAGAGAAGTTGTTTTAGAAGCTACTAAAGACTATTGAAAAGCTTTTGAATACGCTTCAGAAGAATTGAAAAAAGAATTAAAAAATAATAAAGAGTTAGTGATTTTACCTTCTATTAAAGATAATGCAACAAATTTTGAAACAATTCCAAATGAATTAAAAACCAACAAAGAATTTGTTTTACAAGCATTAGAATTAAATCCTTATATTTTCCCTTCTATACCTGTAGAGTTAAAAAACGATCTAGAAATTAAAAAATTAATTAAACAAAAATTACAAAGTATTTCACTAAATACTTATAAAAAAGAGGACTAATATGAATACTATAGATTTTAAAAAAGAAAAAGAAAGATTAAAAGAATTAGGTATACAATTAAAAAATGAAAATGCTTTAACTGATAAAGAATTTGTTTTAGAAGCAATTAAAACTAATTCCTTTTATTTTTCTTTATTATCTTCTGATATAAAAGACAATGAAGAATTCATTTTATCATCACTAGATGAATATATGGAAGCAATCTTTCTTTTTATTTCAGATAGATTAAAAAATAATAAAGAGTTTATTTTAAATTTATTAAAAAAAGATGTTTTGTCTATTGAAGTAATTCCAAATCATTTTAAAAACAATAAAGAAGTAATGCTGCAAGCAGTAAAACTAAATGGAATTAATTTATATGCTGCTTCACAAGAAATTAAGCATGATAAAGAAATAATTTTAGAAGCTATTAAAAATAACGAACAAGCATTTAAATATATACCTTATTGTTTGAGAAACAATAAAGAATTTATGCTTGAATTAGTTTCAAAATATGGTTATCATGCCTTACAATATACTTCAGATAACTTAAAAAATAATAAAGCATTTATTTTAGAAGAAGTAAAAAAACATTGATTAAATATTAAATATGCTTCAGATAAACTCAAAAATGATAAAGAAATAATACTAGAAGCTATTAACAATAATTGATTTGCTCTTGAATATGCTTCAGATGAGTTAAAAAATGATGAAGATGTTATCAATGCAGCTATTGATAATGGAATGAAATATTTAAATCTTGCTTCAAAAAGAATAAGAAATAATAAACAAATAGTTAAAAAAGCAATCACAGACAAATTCTGAATTGAAATAGAAAATAAAAACATAATTGAAGTATTATCTAAATTTTATGAATATGCAACCATTATTTATTTTCTAGATTCAGAATTAATACATAATAAAGATTTTATGTTAGAACTAATTGCATTAAATCCATTAATTTTTAACTTTGTTCTGCCTCAATTTAAAAATGATGAACATTTTATAAAAGAAGTAAAAAAGATTTGCTCAAAAAGAAAAGATTTATTAACGATTCTATTTGGAGATAATTAAAATATGGAAGACAATAAAATTGAATTTTTATCAAACTGATCTCTTGAGGGTGGAGAAAAAACTTTACTAAAAAACCTTTATTTATTTTTTAAAAAACTATGAGAATGACAAGTCACGGAAGAAGATATTTTAGTTATTGAAAAAAATATATATAAAGAAAACTCAAAACAAAAATTTTATATCGAAGGAATTGCAGATAAACAACTTTTTAACAAAAGAAAAAACAAAAACTCTAATGATAAAAATATTTATGGAGAATACACTTTTAAAAAATATGTATATCCATTAATTGCTTTGAAAATGATTCAATTACTAGAAAAACAAGAAGAAAATGTTCAAAAATATAAAATTAATTCTAAATTATTAAAATCAATTGAAGAAAAAGAATTTAAAAATTATATAAATGATTTAATTGCTCAAAATAATGAACCAAGAGATAAGGATGATTTTTCTTTAAGATTTTGAAATACCATTATTAAAGAGCAAAATGATAAAGGATCAACAATTTTAAAAGACTTTTTAGAACAATTAAAGTCTAGTAACTCTATAATCGAAACGAATACAAGTGAAAAAAACAAAAATACAGTTCAAGAAATAAATTGAATAAATATTAATCTATCACAAGAAGAATATAAGGAATATTTTAATAAAGAAAAAGAAAAACAAATTTTTAATAATGCTACTACAAATTTAAAAGCTAATAAAGCAGGAGAAGTAATATTTGTTGACTCACAAAAAATAAGAATTAAAAGTAGTGATAAAACAAATGAAATTATTGATTACAACTTAAGAAATTTTGAAAGATCTAACCAAGGAACTATTATTATTCAAACACCGATAGTTAAAGTAGGAGATAAAGTTGAAGAAGGACAATTGATTTGTGTTAGTAAATTTGATAATGATTTAAAAGAAAAAGGTATTTTTTCAGAAGTTGTTAGTATAAGAAATTATTTACATTTTTATTCAGATAAAAATATAAATATTCCTATATTTCAAAGAAATTTTTCATGATATTCAGAAAATATAGAAGCTTTACTAAAAGAAATAGATAATAAAAAAAATGAAGAAAATATTTCTTGAATTTTTAAAGTTTTTCTAAATAATGTAGTTATAACCCAAACTGAGAATGAGACAAAAAACTTTAGTTATAATATCATTGATGGTCAACAACGAACTATTACATTTTATTTAATTTTCATAGCTTTTGCTAAATTTTATTTATATAAAAAAGAAAAAGAAAGAAATAAAAAAAATAAATTATTTTTTTCTTTCTTAAAAATAAATAATTTAGATTATAATGATATAAAAGAAGAACAAATGAAATTTTTAAAACAAATATTTGAATGAAATTTTAAAAATGATTCAAAAATATCTAGTAAACTTTATCATTTTAAAGAATCATTCAAATTTATTTGTGATTTTATAAATAAAAAATATGAAAATTGTGATATAGAACAAATTGAAAATATAATAAATTTCTTTTTAGATTCTGTATCAATAAATTTAACTGTAATCAAATTAAATGATCTAAATGAAGCAAATAAAATCTTTAAAAATATTAATTTATATACAAAACCTTTAGAAATTTTAGATTTATTAAAAAACCAAATTTATTTAAATCTAAAAAAGAAAAATTCAAATTTAAAAATAATTGATAATTTTTTAAACCTTTATGATAAAACTTGAAATATTTATTTTAGAGACAAAAATAAAATTGAAAATAAAGTAACTGAATTGTTTGATGTATTTTTATATTGTTTATCAATTTATTATAATAATGATTTTGATAATCCTAATAAGAAGAATTTGAATATTTTAGATACTCAAGAAAAAGTATTTTCTGAAATTTTAGATAGTATAATGAAAGAAAATAATAAAAAATTAATTTATCTATTATTAGAAGATTTTCTTATTTTTGATTTTATAAATTATAATAAAAAATGAAATGATGAAAAAATAAAAAAAGAAAAATTACCTGATTCAATTGATGAAAATCCTAACTCAAAGTATCAAGAAATTTTAAAGAAATTTAATGATTCATCAGTTAATTTTTTTAAATATATAAAAGAACAAATAAGACACATAACAGCAAATTCAAGAGTTTTTATATATCCTATATTCATTATTATTAAACATAATAATATATTTGATAATAAAGATAAAGGAAAATTAGTTAGTGAATTATTATATAAACTTGAAAAAATTTCTCTAAATTGAAAATGATTTTCAACTATTCATACTAAAAGAGAATATATTCTAGATTTTACAAATGATTTAAATAATATGTTTTATGAAAAGAAAAAAGATATCCTTTCTGAATTTAAAGAAATTTTAAAAAAACATTTTGGTGAGACAGGAAAAATAAATATTTTAGATTTTTCAAAATTAAATAATTTAACTAAATTTGAATCAGAATTTTTAAATAAAGGGTGAAATAATAGTAATGATGCAAAAACAACTATTTTAAGAAGAATAATGGCTCATTTTTATAATGATATGAAAACAATATATGAATATAAAAAAGATAAATCTAAAAATGATGAATTTATAGACTTTGATAAAAATTATTCTTATGAACATGCTTTACCACAAAAGTTAGATAACACAATTAATGAAGAAATAAAGAATCAATGAGAAGTAGAAAATAATTATGATGATATTCAATCAAAAATCGGTAATGGAATACTTTTAACAAGAGAACAAAATTCTTCTTTAAGCAACAAATTTATTAAAAAAGATCCAAAAACATTAAATCTAGAAATAGCAAATAGTAATTATAGTTATTATGGTTATCCAAAAGAAAATAAAAACTTTTTCACTGCTGGTGAAAAAATATATGAAAATTTGAATAACCCCCAAAAAGCAAAAGAAATTATTGAAGAACGAACCAAACAAATATTTAAAATTTATTTTGATATATTCAATGAAGAAAGTGATAATAAAGAAATAGAAAACTCACTAGATTAGTAGTGAGTTTTCTTTATTGAATTTTTAATTAGTTATTAGTTTTATAACTTTTATCCTTTATTTTTCTTTTTAAATCCTTTAAATAGCAGTTGTTTTTGTTATAAGAAATTCTGTATACTGCTTTTCAAAATAAACCTAAAGTCATTGGAATAAATAAAGCAATAATAAACATTAATATATCTAAAAATATTACTACTGCAATCTTTCCACCTTTATAAAAGAAAGGTTTAGTGAAATTTAAGAAAGTATATATAACTACTCCATCATTATATTCTTTTGCATAATATGCATATGAAGCAAAATATAAGATAAAAGCAAATAAGAAGTAACCAAAAACATATAATGAAGTATGGAATAAAAGTTTATTGTCAATAGTTAATGATTTTCTTATTAAAAATAAAGCAATAAAACCAAGAATTGGATTAATTAAATGGGTAATTAATGAAACAATGCTTCCATATACATTAGTTCAATCATTAGTATAGGAAATTAGTGCTCAGTAAATTATAAAAGTAATGGTAATTAAAGTTGTTGCTGCAAATAATCATCTTTTAATTTTAGTACTTTTTCTATTTGCTGCTAAAAGAATTAAAACTACTCCTAATAAGAAATTACTTTGATATGTAAAGTAAATTAAAGAACTTGCATTTTTAAAAATTACTTGCATTTTTATTGCTTTTCCTACCTGTGCAACTGATGGACTAAATTTTGCCATTTCAATAATTAAAAAAATTGTTGAAGTTAATAGAATAAAAAGCCCCATTATTAAAAAGGGTAAACTTTTTGAACTAATCATGTTTTTTAAATAATGTTTTTTCATTATTCTCCTTTATTTTTTAAATTTAAATTTATTTTCGTTTTTGTTAATAAGTCTTTTGATATTAGACTTATGTGAATAAATAACAAAAATATGGGAAATCAAGATTATTAATGGATTTATTCAATATAAATCTGGATATATTTTTCAGTTAAATCAAGATAACTGTCCAAGAGCAAATCAAGGAATAAAAGATAAACCTATTAAGACTAGTGGAACAAAAATTGAACCAACTGAAATATATTTTGTAAAATAAACAACTGTTATAAAAATAATTACACCAATTGCTACAATTACTAAATTATAACCAAAGAATAAACCAAGTAAGCTTGCTGCTCCTTTTCCACCTTTAAATTTAAAAAAGATTGGCCATATATGACCAATAATCACTCCTAAACCCGCTATTTGCGGAATTAAGTATTTAAGTGATGTATCATAAATTGGTGAGTTTTGAATTTGTGAATGTATTATTCAAGCAATTATTACTGTTATATAAGCTTTGAATATGTCAAAAATAAAGATTGGAAGTGCTATTTTAGCTCCATAAACTCTTAAGGCGTTTGTAGAACCTGCATTTTTAGAACCTCTATCGCGAATATCTTCTTTTCTTTTTGTCCTGCTAAAAATAATCGAAATGTTCACAGAACCAATTATATAACCGATAATTAAAGCAATAAAATTAGTTATGATGATGTTAAATGTCATTATACCTCCTTGTTATCCAATTGTAACATCTTCTTCAATATATTCATATTTTGAAAACTTGTGATTGTGACTTCCTCAAATCAAAATTGTGGAAGATATTCCAAGTTGCCCTACAAACATAATGAATATTAAAGCAATTTTACTAATGGAATTTAAATGACTTGTAATTCCTGTAGACAATCCTGTTGTTCCAAAGGCTGAAGTGATTTCAAAAAGAACATTAATAACTCCATATGTTCTTCCTGAACTTTCACTTACAGCAGTACTTATGGTTGTGTTGTCTCATGGAATTTTACCACCAAATGTATTAAATGATGTTGTTAAAAATAAAAAAACTATTAAATTAAGCAAAATTGAAATAATTAATACCACAGAAGATTGATTTACAGTTTCATCTTTTATTTTTCTTTTAAACATATGAGTGGAATTTTTCCCACGCATTTTGGAAATTAAATTTAATAAAATAATTGCAAGTGTTGTTGAACGAATTCCCCCACCTGTTGAAGAAGGTGCAGCTCCAATAAACATCAAGATAGAAAGAATTCCAAGTGATGTATCAGTTAAATTATAAAGATCAAATGTAGCATATCCTGCACTTCTTGTAGAAAAAGAAGTGAAGATAATTGCAAAAACTTTATCAAAGTGTGTTCCATAACTATAACCTATTGTACTTGTTTTCCCCCAATAAGTAGGATCGGATTGACTAAGATTTCAAAAACTTGATTGATCTTTGCTTAGAAGTTCAAAACAAAGCACAAGCGCAACTCCGATGATTGCAACAGCAAAATAAGTTACTAAAGAAATTTTTGAAAATAAAGAGAATTTGTGTCTTTTTCTTTTGGTGATAAGACAATAAAAGTATTTATAAAAATCATAAACAACTGGATAACCAATTCCACCAATAATAAATAATAGTAGTAATCATACTTGTAAAAGATGATTGCTATAATAAGGCGCAAGTGAGTTATCACCAATAATATCAAATCCTGCGTTATTTAAAGCGGTTATAGAGTGAAATATCGCAAATCTTAAAGATAAATTAAAGTTATGATAAGGATTATTGAATTCTGTATCTATAGCAAAATCGCCTTTGCTATAATAAAAAAGAAAAGTTAATCCAAAGGAAGAAATTACTAAAACAGTAAACATTATTGTTACAGAAACTAAAATTACCTTTTTAATATCTCCCATATTATTAGAACTTCTTTCTAAAGCAAGCACATCTCTTGAAAAGATTCCAAGCTTGAGTCCAAAAATATAATTAAAGATATAGACTTTAATAGCAAAAACCCCAATTCCCCCTATTAAAATCAAAATTGCAATTACAGCTTGCCCAAACATCGTTCACGTGCTATGAGTTGCTTTAGTTACAAGTCCTGTATCACTAAAAGCGGATGCTGAAGTAAATAAAGCATCTACATAGGAAACAGAACCAGGTTCTGTTTGCGAAACGTTTCAATACAATAATAATGAACCAGTAATGGTTATTATTATGTAAATAAGAAATAAGTACCTAATTTTTCCAACTTTTTTGTTGAATTTAGATCTTAAATTCCCAAGAGCATTTCACAAATGGATTCATTTAAATTTATTCAATTTTTTTGTTTTTTTTGAAAAAATTCTTTTATTGTTTCTTTTCATATTATTTTATTTTATAATAATAATTACAAAAATAGTAAAATTATTTTAATTTAAAATTACATTTAAGGAGAAAAATGAGAAAAAATAACGGAATTTGTGTAATTGGTGCTGGAAGATTTGGTCAATCTGTTATCACACAACTTTCAAAATTAAATAAAGAAGTTATTGCAATTGATAGAGAAGAAAGAAATTTAATTTCCATAAAAGATTACACTGTAGCTAACTATGTTGCTGATGCAGCTGATTTAAAAGCTTTAGAAGCTCTTGGAGTTGGAAACATCGATACAGTCATTGTGGCTTTATCAGAAAATATTGAAATAATTGCAGCACTTTTAGAACTAAAAGTGAAAAATATTATTGCAAGAGCTAATAGTCATAGACATGCTCGTGTTCTACAAAAAATCGGTATTCAAATGATTATTAGACCAGAAGAAGAAGCGGGAGTTAGAACAGCTTTATTTGCTACAAATAAAAGTTTTATCAAATATACTAATGACTTGCAAGAATTAGGGGATGGATATGTTGTTGGTTCTGCTGTTTTAACTGCTGATAGCTACCATGGTTTAACTTTAAAGAAAACTAATTTCACTGCATTAAACGTAATTGCAGTTATGGTTAAAAGAAAAAATAATTCTTATTTACCGGATGGAAATTTTAAATTATTAAAAGAAGATTTAATTACTTTTATTGGTAAAATTGATGATGTCACAAGAGTTTTTGAAATGATTTCAAGTCAGGAAGAAAATAAATAATTCTTAGTAATAAAAAAACCGTTTATCTGCTTAAAATAGGCATAAACGGTTTTTAATCCAAAAAATTAAGAGTTTGAATTATTTTTGGATTTAACTCTATCCATATAATCTCTAAGTGCTAATCCTACTCCATTTTGCATACAAGTTGCTGTGTAAAATTTAGATTTTTCTCTTGTTTGATCAGTTCCATTTTCCATTGCATAGGAAAAATCGCTAATTTCTAACATTGACCAGTCGTTAGGACTATCTCCGATTGTCATTGCATTTTTAACATCTTCATCATAGAGATTTTGACTAAATCATTTAGCTGCATTACCTTTGGAAGAACCAAAGTTTGTGATTTCTAAATGATTTTTTCTCATAAATACAACATTAATAGGTAAGTTTTTGATTTCATTATAGATTACTAAAATGTCATTTTCATTTCCAAAAACTTCAATTTTAACAACATTTTTTTCACTTTGAGAACTATTAATAACTTGATCTCTTGAATATAAAGAATAGTCATAACTGTAGTTATATTCTTCTTTAGAATTAAAACTAAAATAGTTTTTATCGTTTCAAAAATTTACTTGTGCATTATATTTTTTTGCTAAATTGAAAATTTTTTCTTGTATTTCAATAGGAAAAGGATTTAAATAAATATATTTTTTTTCTTTGTTGTCGAAAATTCCTGCTCCATTTGAAGTAATTAAATATCTTATTGATAATTCATCTGCAAGATTTTGATGTCTTTCAAAAGCTGGATTTCCTGTTGAAATAACAAATTCTCCCCCGTTTTTAATAAATTTTAAAATATCATCTTTAGTTTCTGATGAAACTTTAAAGTCTCTTCCATAGATGGTTCCATCTACGTCTGAATAACAAATCATTTTCTTTATCATACTTTTCAATTATATACTTTTTATGCTTTTAAATTCAAGATATATAAAACTTTTTTATTTTTTTGAATTATTAATTATTTTTATTTTATAAGAAATTTTCCTAAAAACTTGGAAAATTGTAAAAAAAGTGTATAATTTAACATATTAATATAAAAGAAAGGAATTTATCATGAATAAACGTTCATTAAAAACTATTGCGATGAAAAAAGTATTTTTTGGTAAAAAAAATACTAATGTTTATTTATATGGTTAATTTCTGTAAAAATATTATTAATGAATTTATAATACACATAATTTTAAATTAAATATTAATAAAATCTTTATTAGAAATTAGGGTTCTGATTTTTAATAAAGATTTTATTTTTTAGAAAAAGAAAGAGAGAGAAAATGTTAAAAAAGAAATTGAGTTTAACTGCTAAAGTATTAATTTCTGCTGGAATTATTGTAGGAGGTTCAACGGCTGCAATCGGTGGTGTTTTTCTGCACAGTTATCTTTCAGATGAAGTAAATGGATCTAATTCTAATTTAAGCAAAGAAGATTTAAAAAATGATTATTCAAAAATTTATGATGAAAATAGGAATTTAAAACCTATTTTAGCAATCAAAGATCCTTTAAAGAAAAAAGACGTTGCATTTTTAAATGAAAACGGAACAGAATTTTGATTTAAAGAAAATCCAAAAGAAAAATACGATTTTGATACATTTTTTAAAAAATACTATCAAAAATATGAAGAAAGCTTTATTTTAGAAGTTAAATATGGTTCATTTAGTTTTTATGATGAATACGTTTTAGCAGTGCAACCAGAGCAGTTTATTGAATTTACAAAATGATTCTTCAAAAATGTATCTTGAGGGCCTGATTTAGTTACTCTTGAAAGTTTTAGATTAGTTCCGGGAGTAGAACAAAATGGTAATGCTATTACTTTAGGTTCCCATACTACTTTAAATAAAGAAGTTAGTGAAATTAAATTTTTCCCTGATGCATTTTTTGGTTCAATGCCTTTATATTCAGAACTTTCAGGTTCAGGAAATGCTTCTGATTCTCTAACTTATTTAGCATTTAGAAATCTTGAAAATAAAAAGACAGTTGATACCTTTTTACAAAGCATACCTTTAGCAAGTGCTATTAAAAATTCAATTGCTCATAATGCTAACGATAACGCCTTTCTCTCTTTAAATATTCCTTCTAAATTAAAAGATAAAGAGTTTTTAGCGTATATAAATCGTGAAGAAGGTGAAAACGGAAGAGGAACCTTACTTTTTGATAAAGATATTAGTGAACAGCAATTTAAAGAATTACTTAAAAAGCACTCTTTAGAAAAGGAAAATATTTCTTTTTCAGCTCTTGAAAAAGTTCAAATATCAACTATTTCTTCTGAATTAAATGATAGCAATCCAATTTTAGCTTTAGGTTTAAAAGTGCTAAATTCATCTAAAAATGAAGTTGTAAACTTTAGAATGTCAGAAGGAGAAATTAGCAATAAATGACTTTTAACTTATGAATTATTAAAAGAAACTATTGATTCTCAAATTGTACACTTTTTAGATTTTTATGACGTAAAAGCATATGAAAATAAAAAACTTTATAAATTTATAAATGCAGGAAAAACCTTTTTCTATAAAAATAAAATAGAAGCATTAAATAATAATGATGCACTTAAAAATTATGCTTCTTTAAGTGATGAAATTAAAAGTAACTTAAAAGAATATACAGTTAAAAAATTAGAAGTTATTGATGGAAAATTACACATTACTTTAAGTAATAATAACCAAGATGAAACTCTAATTTATGAATCTAAAAATATGTCAGATGCTGCTCATGAACAATTTATTGAATTTAAAGAAGCAATTGGTTATCAAGGTTCAATTAATCCTATTACCATTTCATACGGTCCAGAAAATTTAGGACTAAAAGATGAAAATGGTAAAGAATTAAAAGGAATGGATTCAAGAAATTACCAAGTTTATTATGAAACTTATAATGGATTAATTGAAAAAGTAACTAAAAAATATCCACACTTATTAAAAAGACAATTTGGACCACATATACAGAAAAAACTGAATGAAAAAGGATATTATGAATATTCTCTTACTGATGGAGAATATTACGGATTACAACACACTGATAGAATCGGTTTACCTTTAGTTTTAGGTGCTACTATTGAAAACTTTAAAGGTATTTCCATTGACTTTTTAAAATACGTAACAGCCCATGAATACGGACACCATTTTACTTTAGAGCAAAATCAAGCTTTAAATAATAATGAAAATGCTTTAATTGTTGGTGGATTATCAACAAGAGGTGGAATTAACATTTCTTCATACTATTCATACAAAGGTTTAGAAAATTACTTACTTGCAAGAACTAATTTATCTATAGAAAGAGTAAATGCATTAGGAAAACCTTCTGCAAAAGGTGAATATGTAAGATTTAAATACTTACAAAAAGATGGTGTAGAACATTTAGAAACTGATGATGAAATTTGAGGAGATGCAAATCCAAAAGCAAGTATTTTTGAAGTAGCAAAAAATACCAAAAGAAGATTTTTACAAACTTTTGAAGGTCTTATGGAAGCTGCTAAAGAAAGAAAAGTTGATCTTAAAGATTTATTTTTAGCTAATTCCTTTGATGAAAATTCAGGAACTTTAAACCCATTTATTACAGGAAACACCAAAGCATTTGCTAAAAAAGAAACTGATGTTAATGGAACTAAAAAACAAGTATATAAATTAGAAGAAATTTCTCTAAAAAATATTCTTAGCGAACTTAAAGATGGTAAAGGGAAAAAACTTTCAGAAATAGTAACTTTAAATGCTGCAGAAACTGATTTTACTTTAGAAGTTGTTAAATTAGAAGAAGTGAAAGAAAACAATCAAACTATCACTTATGCAAGAGAAATTAAAATGTTTAACAATGATGGTTCTCCTGTTATTAATGTTCCTTTAAACGAACCACTTGATAAAGCTACATTAGACTTTATAACAGCAAAAACACAGGAAATTAAAACAGCGATTGAAAATGCAGTAATTAGAAGATTCTCTCAAAGTGGATGAAATGATTTAAGTTCTTCACTTGGTGGAGTTGTTTCTCCAAATCTTAGAAATGTTTTAAATGCATATGATACTGATAATATTGCAAATAACATTATTAACAGAAGTGCAAATGATGAACTAAATCCTGAATACAACGTAGTAACAGCTGAAAATAACCCAAGAAAAGCAAAAGAATACTTTGCTTTAAATAGTTCAGATTCACTTGCAAACCAAATTAAAGACACTTTAAAAGGAGCAAAAGCTTTTGTTGATTTAATTAATTCAAATCGTGGTTATGAAGGACAATTAACCAATGTTTTAAGTTTTGTTACTAAAAATGGAGACAATTATTCCGGTGATGTTCGTTTCACTTTCCCGAATGTAGCAAGAGCAGAATCAAGATTTTTAACAAGTGTTTATACAAGTAATATTGAATCTAACTTAAAAAACACTCTTGAACGATTTGAACTTAATCTTGAAGGAAAATTACAAGTTAATCCTTTAATGGTTTTTGCAAGAGAAGGAACAAGAATTTTAGGTTCAACCAATATATTACAAAGTGCTGATTTTGTCTTTATAAACGATCAAAATAAAGTATCAGATCACGTTGCTATCAATGATGCTTTTACTAAAAATAATGATGCTGAATTAGCTAAATTAATAACAAAAATTGGATTTAATACTAAAGATAACATTTTTGATGACAAAAGAAACGGAATTTCCCTTTATGAAGCATTCAATTCTTCATTAGAAAAACTAAACATTTCTACAACTGCAACTGAATATAATACTGTTGTATTTAATAACTTTAAAAACTTCTTTGAATTTGCTTCATTAGATTATTCCAAAGCAACTTTAGTTTCTGTAACTAAAGATGTTGCAACAGGCAAAGAAAGTGCAGTATTTAACTGAAATATTGATTATGTTAAAACTAAATTTGATCTAAATAAATTTAAAGAAGAATTACTAAAAAGTTCTGCTGAAAGTGCTAAAACAAAAGAAATGATTCAAAATGGCGATGATCAAGTAATTGCTAATGAAATGATGTTTAGATTTAGAAAAAGTCATTACTTTTTAGCAATTAAAGACTTTAATCCACTAACTGAATTAGAACAAAATAAAGCTATTTTTTCAGAAAAATACGGAATTTCCTTTTTAAGTTCTTCATTTAAAACAGGTCTTGTTTATGATTTAAGTAAATATTCAAAAGATGAACAATATATAAAATATGATGCAAATAAATTGCAAACAATTTTAAAAGAATACGTTACTAAAATTTTAGGTAAACGAGAAAATATTGATCAAATATTAGCTAATGTTAATTCTCAAGATTTATATTTACTTGTAGGAAATATTATAACTTGAAATAACAATGGACTAATCAATCAAATAACTTTAGGTGATGTCATCTTTAATGAATTCAATAGCGGGCAACCAAGTTCTGATGTTCTTAACTATAATCTTTCCAGAGTTGAAGCATCTATTGGTGATAAATTTACAGATTATATTTACAACATTGCTGAAACTTTAACAAGAGATTATGTACAAACAACTTATGTTCCAAGTTTTAAAGATTTTGGTAATCTACCTGGATATTTGAGTAATTTAAATGAAGCAACTACTGGTTTAGACTATATTGTCGATGCAACTAAATTAAAAATTTGAAATGACAGAAAAAATAATTTTAACAACTCTTCTTCAAGTATTACTCAAGCTGGGAGATCATTAAAATTCGAAGAATATTTACCAAAAACAAAAGATACTTATGTTGAAATTTCAAATCAAATAGATAGATTAAAAGATTTGGCTAAGTCTTTTGTAGAACAAATTTTAATAATAGCAACAACTTACACAGGAGATAAAGAAGAAGAAGGTAAAAAATTAATAGAAAAATTAAGAGAACAAATTAACAAAATTAATGAGCAAAATAGTGACTTAACAAATAAAAGATTCAAAAAAGTTATTGACATTAAAAACAAAGTTTATGGTTCATACATTTCTAGAACTACCTTCTCACCAAGAAATGAAGATAGAACTTCTTCTTATTTTGGAAGATTCATTACAAGAAATAATGGATATTTCAAAGATACAGTTGAAAAAGAAAAAATTGGTTTAGAGTTATATGATGAAAATAGAAATGAAATAGTGGATGATTCAATTAGATTAAAAGACTTTGATGGAAATAAAATTAATACAAGAGCAAAAGCATTCTTTGTCTCTCAAATTTTAAACTACGGAGTAGGAAGTAGAAACATTTCAGGATTATTTAGAAATAAAGAAAAAGATGCTGTTGTTCTTTATGGTTTTGTAAAAAATGAAAAAGCAAATAAAATCAAAAAAATTAGATTTACTGATGTTATTACAAAAGAAATTAAATATCTAGATGTTAATTTTAAAGATACAAATAATTTATTTTATTTATCAAAACAAGGTGATGAAAGTTCCAAAGTTACTTTAGCAGACTTAGGTTACTCTTCATGAGTTTCAGACTATGCAATTATGGCTAAATATCGTGATACCTTACTAAAACCAAAACACAAATATTTTGTGGAATTTGTTGATGAAAATAACGAATTTGTGGAAGAATTATCACTTGGTGATTTAGAAGTAATTTCTGAAAACGGAAAAACAGATACACAATCTTCAATAAAAATTTATAAAGATAAAACAAAAGAAAATAAAGCAATAATAGATATTGACTTCCAGTTCAATATAACAGGATAATAAAGGAGAAATATGAGAAAAAAATTTAATAAGAATCTATTAATTTCAGGTTTAGTTTTATCATCAACTTTAAGTTTATCTATTATTTCTTGTTCAACAAATAATGAAAATCAACATTCTTCAACAGTAAGTAAGAAAAATTATGACTTTGGTTTAGCAACTGAACCAATTAACAACTTAAACTACATTAGATATAAATCAATGGACAAAATTTTACCTGCTTTAATTGATCCTTTTGTTAAATCAGGACCTACTTCTAGTTTGAAGTCAATTATTCGTGTTAATGATTTTAATATGGTTATGATTGATACAAGTAACACTAAAGATGCTAATGGTAATGATTCCAATAATTTCAACGATTTCTTTAAAAATAAAGGAGAATTAGAGCAAACTGATGGTTATGGAAGAGTTACTGGATCATTTTTAAGATTAGCTGACTTTGGGTTTGTTGGTGGTCTTGGTAAAGGATCTTTAGGTGATTTAAGAAGAGGTGCATCAATTTATGGTTTTAGAAGTCCTAAAAACTCAAATAACTATTTCGCTTTTACAGGATCTTTAAACAATAAACAAAATTTATGAAGTAATAAGGATGTTATAAATGCTCAAGATTTAAGAGACTATCTAGAATATATTTTAGACTTAAACACCGGTTCACAAAGACTAGATCAAGTTAAAAAATATGGTTTTAGAAGTGCTGAAAGATTTATTAACGCTCAAAAAGACTATTTACAAAAGTTTAATGAGAATTATAAAAATCCTTGAGGTCGTAGAAAATACATTTTAAACGATAAAAAGGAATGAATTCAAGATCCAAATCAAAAAGTTTGAGAATCTCAAGTCAAAAACGAAAATGGCGAACCTTTAGATACAAAAGAAATTGAAGAAATTAAAGCAGCTGCTCTTGATTTTGGATTTTACACAGGTCAATTATTTTTAGATTATACTAACGAAGAAATTGAAAAAAACTTAGAACACAATCCTTCTTTCTTTATTCCAAATAAAGATAAAAAAGATAATCAAACTTTTAAAATTTTAGTAGATGCAAATGCAACTAAAGAAGCAGATAAGTTTAAAACAGTGACTTTAGTAGCAAATCCTTTTGTTAATCCTTATCAAGAATTTTCACTTTCAGATAACAAAATAAAAACTAAATATAATCAAGTTGCAAATAGTGAAAACAGTTTTACTGCAATTTTTGATGAAAATAAAACTCCCAACTTAAGTTATTTACTTCAAAATATTTTTATGAATTTATATCCAGCAAATAGAAAATATATTGAAACTGTTGCTGGTGGAATTGATAAATTCGGTTCAGATACTAAACAATTTTTAACAAGCGGACCTTTTAATATGAATAAAGATGATATTATTTTAGGACCACAAGGACAAATAGTTTTAGAAAAAAATAAAGACTATTATGATGCTAAAAACACCATTACTAATAAAATAAAAATTTATTTTTCAACTGATAGAAATACTAATGCAACCTTTTTTGAAGATGGTTATGTTTCACAAACATACATTCCAGCTTCCAAAATCAATAAGTATTGATCAAATGAAGAATATAAACAATATTTAAATAAAAATCAAGGTTATGGAACAATTGCTTTTGGATTCAACTTAGATAATGAAACAAATGCATCTAGTTACATTCAAGATCAAGATTTAAGAAATGCAATTTATTATGCTGTAAATAGAGAAGATGCAATTAAATTTGTTGGATGAGATTTCTCTTTCCCTGTAAATACTTGAACTTCCTATGGACAATACAGAACTTTTGATGGAAAAAACATTGAAACTTACTTTAGTGATTTAAATTCAAAAGCTAAAAACAAAAAAGAATTTAACCTTTTAAATTATGACTTTTTAGTGCATTTATCAAAAGGTTACACCTTTGAAAAAACTGTTAGAGGCGATCTTGCTTATGACGTTAATACAGCAAAATACTATATAGAACGTTTTAAAGCAAAACATCCAAATCTACAAAAAGTGTACTTAACATTTTTAAATAACTCATCAGATGAACAGAAAAAAGCAGGTTTATTTTTAAAAGAATCTTTAAACAAAGCATTCAATGGTTATGTAGATTTAGAAATTAAAAGTCTTCCTGAAAACACCTTCACTTCCTTTATAGAAGAAGGTAAATATGACATAATTTATCAAAATTATGACAAAATCGGTGGAAGTGGTGCTCAAGATTATGTTTCTGTATTCTTCTTTACTGATGAAATTGATTCTATATCACAAAAAAATATTGCTTTTAAAGACAATCCAGTTGGTTCATACACTTATGCAGAATACATAGCTGATTTAGTATTAGAAAAATCCGATTATAAAGGAAATAATAGAGAAAAAATTACACAAGCTTTAAATTTATATCTTCAAAAAATTCAACAATATATTAATAATAACATTAGTGAAGAATTTAATAAATTAAAAAATAAAGATTCCATTAGCAATTTAGAAATTTCTAGTTTTAGCAATAAATATGCAGAACAAGTTGCTAAAGATTTAGAAAAATTAGAACATAAAAGCGTTTATAATGTTAAATTTGCTAAAAATGCTTTAGAATACTTTTTAACTAGAAATGAAAATATTAAATATGGAAGATTAAAAAGAATGTACATTAATTTAATAACTAATGAAATGATAGTTGAACAAATTGCTAAGTTAACTAATGATACAAAAACTAGACTTGCTTTCAATCAAAGTATTGATATTTCTAAAGTTAAATTTGATTTTTGAAACAAATTTATAGAACTTGCTTTACAAACAAATACAGAAAACAGAAGTACTTATTCAGATAGAATTGCTGCATTCTTTTCAGGAAACTTTACAACCGATGAACTACATCAAGGATGAACACAAGAATACGTTTATGTTTTCATAGGAGAATTAGAAAAAATAATAAGAGATGGTGCTTTTGTAGTTCCGCTAATGGAAGTTGATACTAACTGAGAAATTACCAAAATTGCAGGAGTTAGTTCACTATACACCTTTGCTTTACAATATGCTTATGACTATACTAATCCACCAATTGCTGGATTACCAAGAAAGAGAGACTAAAATATGGAATTTATAAAGAAAAAAGAAAATAATAAAACTGTTTATTATGATGATAATTTAGTTTATTTTACTCACAGTAGAAATAAAAAACTAACATTAAAAGATAAACTTTTAGCAATTGATTCTCCTTTTTTAAAAACTTTATGAAGATTTTTAAAAATCATATTAGAGTTTTTTATCATTGGTTTAATAGTTATAACAATCACTTTCTTTTTAATAAACGCTGTTCCAGGTTCTAATACTTTAACAGCAGGACTTGATGAATCAGCAAGAAAAACAGTTGAAATTAAATATGGACTCAATTTACCAATTTGACAAAGATATTTCAATTATTTAGGTGGAATTTTTAAAGGTGATTTTGGAATTTCACTTTCACTGTTCCCAGGTCAAGAAATAAATTCCTTTATTTGAGAAAGATTCTATAAATCCTTTTTAGTTGGTATTTTTTCAGTCTTTCTAACTGTTTCTATTGGTATTTCTATAGGAATTTGAGTTGGAAAAAATCCAGGAGGAATTTTAGATAATGTTTCAACCATATTAGTAAGTATTTTCTCTTCTGTTCCTTCAATTATCTTTGCATTAATTTTAGTATTTTTAGGAAGACTAGTTCATTTACCTTACATCTTTGATCACAAAGATTTATTAACATACGTCTTACCAGGACTTGCATTATCGCTTGGAAGCATTATTGTTTATATCAAATACATAAGAACTGAACTTAATAGGGAATTAAATTCAGTGCATGCAAAATTTGCTTATTTAAAAGGGTTATCTAAAAGTCGTTTTGTGTGAAAACACGCACTAAAACCTTCTTTATTCCCAATTGCAACATTCTTCCCTGCTGTTATTTTCGGTTCATTTATTGGAAGTGTGTTTATCGAACAAATCTTCTTTATTTCTGGTTCTGGAGCAACTTTACTACAAGCCATTCAAACTAAAGATTATAATGTTATTTTATTCTTGATTATTATTTTCTCTTTCTTAACAATTATTTCTTATGCTACTCGTGATATTTTATACGAAGTAATTGATCCAAGAATAAGAAGAAAGGGAGCGTAGAATGTCGCTTTTTAGTAAAATTAAACAAAAAATCAATAATAAAAATAATAAAGTAAAAGAAATGGATCAAATTGATAGAGAGTCATTAAAAATGGCTCCCAATCCAGTTTTAAAACCATTTGAATATAAAGCTTGAAAACTTATTGGAAAAGCTTTTGAATATCACACAGATTCACAATTAAAACCACAAACTAAAAAATTTAAAGAATTTGTTTATCGTTATTCTAACAACTCATCTGGAGTTTTAGGATTTATGATTATTTTTATCTTAATCATCTTAGCTCTTATTTTACCTTTTACCACATTAGATCCTAATTTTAGTGATGTTAATAATAGATCATTAACCTTTAATCAAACAGATTCAGAAGGAATTTACCACTTTTTTGGAACAGATAATCTTGGAAGAGATTACTGAGCAAGATTATGACATGGTTTAAGATATTCTCTATTATTAGCTCTTGTTGTAACTTTTATTGAAGTTATAATAGGATTAACTTTTGGAATAATGATGGGACAATTTGACAAATTTGATAAGTTTCTAACTTTTGTAATTAAGATTTTATCTGTTGTTCCAACAATCTTAATCTTAATTTTAATTACTATTGTTGCTAAACCTACTTTTTGAGTTATTGCACTTTCACTTTCTTTAACTTCATGAACAGGAATGGCAAACCAAATTAGAGCTCAAGTAAAAAGAGCAAAAAACTTTGAATGAGTTTCAGCTTCTAAAGTTTTAGGAACTCCTACTTATAAAATATTATTAAATTATATACCAGTGATTTTACCAATTTTAATTACACAACTTGTATTTACAATTCCTGGAGTTGTTTTATCAGAAACTTCATTATCATTTATTGGTCTTGCTATTGAAGATATTCCAACACTTGGAAACTTAATATCTGATGGTCAAAAAGATTTCCCTAATTATTTAAGATATGTTTTTGTACCTTCAACTTTCTTAATTTTAATTACCACAAGTGTGCAATTAATCGGTTCAAGTATTCAAGACTCTTTAAGAAGACAAAGATAGGAAAAACAGTATGCAAAAGAATTTAAAAATCCTTCGTTCAAGATTAAAAAGAAAGAAAAATAAACTTAAAAGAAAAGTAAAATTATTCTTTAAAAACAAAAAAAATAAGAGTCAATTTGATTTTAATAAAATCTCTAAAAATGTAAAATATCAATCTTTTAAAGATGGTAAACAACTTAAAATTGCTGCTGAAATTAATAATATTCATCTATCATTTTTAAACCCAGCAAGACCTGGAGAAAAAAATAAGGTTTTAAGAGGAACTTCACTAAAAATTTATGAAGGAAAAGTTCATGCAATCATTGGTGAATCAGGTTCTGGTAAATCAGTAATCACATCATTATTATACGGATTACCAGGAAATAACGCTGTTATTGATTCAGGTGAAATCAAGTTATATAACAACAATGTTGAAAAATTCTCTCTTAAAGACTGAGAAAAATCTCACTTTAGAGGCAGAATTGTTTCAGCTGTATTTCAAAACCCAATGTCTACTTTAAATCCAACTATGAAAGTTGGAGCACAAATTATGGAAGGTATGCTTTTAAATAAAATTGTTAAAAACAAAAAAGAAGCTTACCAAAGAGCTGTTGAGTTCTTAAAATTAACAAAAATTAATGATCCAGAAGCAGTTATGAAATTATATCCACATGAAATGTCAGGTGGAATGGTGCAAAGAGTTGTAATTGCTGCTATTGTTGCACTTGAACCTAAAATTTTAGTAATGGATGAACCAACAACCGCACTGGATCCAACAGTACAAGCTTTAGTGCTTGATGTTATCAAAAACTTACAAGAAAAACTAAAATTAGCAATTGTGTTTATAACTCACGATCTAGGTGTTGTTGCTTCCATTGCTGATTATATTTCTATTATGTATGCAGGTCAAATTATTGAAGAAGGACTTGCCACAGAAATTCTTAAATACCCACAACATCCTTATACTTGAGGATTAATTCTCAGTATGCCTGATTTAAACAAAGGAGAAAGACTTGCTACTATTCGTGGAAGCGTTCCTTCTAATTTAAACAATATTAAAGGAGATGCTTTTGCAATTAGAAATGATTATGCTTTAGCAAGAGACTTTGAAGTAGAACCTGATTTTTACTTTGTTTCTGAAACTCATAGAGTTAAATCAGCACTTTTAGACAAAAATGCTCCAAAATACAATCCACCAAAAACTATTTTAAAAATATGAAAGGATTTTTTAAATGAAAACAAACAACAATCATAGTGAATCAGTATATACCATTAAGAAAAACCCTTTTGTAAAATCTAAAGTAGTTAGAAAGAATTTAAAAGGATTAGAAGATATGTTATCTCCAAAACATAACGAAGAAATCCTTTTAAAAATGCGTAATGTTGACATTACTTACGGAAGTGGTTCTAAAGCATTTCGTGCTGTTTCAGACATAAATTTAAACATTTATAAAGGTGAAGTACTTGGACTTGTAGGTGAATCTGGTTCTGGTAAAAGTACAATCGGAAAATCTTTAGTAGGTCTTGTTCCTTATTCTTTTGGACAAATTACTTTATTAGATAAAGTTTTACCTAAAAAAATGCAAAAAGGATTCAAAGTCGGTAAAGCTTTAAAAAACTATAAAGAAATAGAAAACTTTTTAGTTAATAAAGTACAAATGATCTTCCAAGATCCAGCTAACTCCTTAAATCCCCATGTTACTGTTGAAAAAGTAGTGTCAGAAGGATTAATCAACGCTAAAAACGCTAAAGAAATTTATTTACTTAACTTTGATCAAGATGTTAAAAAAGAAATTTATGCTTTATTAAAATCTAAAAATTCTGCTTCTTTAAAAGAATATTTACTTTTTGAAAAAGAATTAGATTTAAACATTTTAGAAAATTCATCTTTAGCTTTTGATTTTCTTTATAACCAATTAGCTACTAAATTAAATAACAATAACGATCTTGAAGTTTTAGAAAAATTGAACTTTTATAAAACAGAAAGAGAGGAGAAAAACAAAATTTCAGAAAAAGATGCAAGAAGTGAACTTGTTAAAGAAATTTTAAAATCAGTAGGACTTGATGACTCTGTTTTACCAAGATACCCATTAGAGTTTAGTGGTGGACAACAACAAAGAATTGGAATTTCAAGAGCTGTAGTTTTACGACCACAATTACTTGTAGCAGATGAACCAATTTCTGCTTTAGACGTTTCGATTCAAGCACAAGTGGTTAACATCTTTAACGACTTGAAAGATAAATATAATTTAACCATTCTTTTCATTGCTCATGACTTAAGAATGGTAGAGTATATCTCTGACCGTATTGCTGTAATGAATAAAGGTAGAATTCTTGAAATTGGTAAAACCGAAGAAATAATGAATAAATCATTACACCCTTATACCAAAAGTTTATTAGATGCTGTTCCTTCAATTGAAGGTAAAAAAGGAAGTCTAATAGGATATGTATATGATATTAATATGCATAATTATTCTGAAACTAATCAACCAGAATGAATTAAAATAAATGACGATCACTATGTTCTTGGAACAGAAGAAGAGATCGAAAATTGAAAAAAAGGAATATATTAAAATATGAAACAACAACAAAATAAAAAGAAGAAATTACTTTTATTAAGTGCTCTAACAACCATTTCTTCTTTACCTGTTCTTTCTTTTTTATCATGTAATGTTGAAAAAAAAGAACCAGTAAAAGAAAATGAAGAACTATCTAATAAGAAAAATGAAGAAAAGTTAAAATTAGATATTTTATCAGAAGAAGATAAATTAAAATTTACTAAAAAAATAGAAGATTCAAAAACAATTGATGAATTAAATGAAATTTCAAATGAAATTCAAAATAAAATTTCTGAAATCACAGAAGAATTTTATAAAAATCTAAGAACTGATATTGATGAAAAAATTTCTGACATTATAAAGAAAAATGAATTAACAATCAATTCTTTATCCAATAAAGATAATTATTCAAAATTAAAAGAAATTGAAAAAGAAATTAAAGAATACTTGCAAGGTTTAAAATCAGAAATAGAAACAAAATGAATATCCATTTTAAGTGAACAAGAACAAAAAACTAAAAAAGAAGAATTAACTTCTTTAACAAATGAAGAAAAAATAATAGATTTCAGAACAAAACTAATTGCTACAATTGATAAAGAAAACGAAAATACTAAATATCCAGAAAAAAAATCAGAATTTACTAATAAAATTAATTCTTTTAAATTAGAAAAAAGAAAAACTAAATGAAAAGAAGATTTAACTAAAATTAAAAAATATTCAGAAACTTTTGATTTTGAAATTTTATTAAATGAAGAATATGAAAAAGATTTATTAGAATTTAAAGAAAGAAATGAAATTTTATTTAGTTTATTTTTAGATTTTTTACAAAATGATTCAGATAAAGATATCTATAAAGCAAAAATTTCTAATTCTTCAACAGGCGAAGAAATATCTAAAGTAATAGAACAAATTAAATCTTCATTAACAAAAACAGATGAAGCAGTTATTAATAAATTTAAAGAATTAGTTTCTACTTGAATTGAAACAATAGATAAAGAATCTATTAAAAAAACATTAAAAACAGAAAAAGAAAAAGCTACAACTTTTGAAAAATTAGATTTACTCTTAAATAAAGTTATTGAAGAATATCAAATAGAGTTAATTAGTGTAAAAAATACAGTTAATTCTAGATTAAAAACATTAAATAGATATGATTCTGAAAAATCAAAAGAATTTGAAACAGAATCTCAAAAAATAGCAAAAGATAAAAAACAATTAAGTGTTCTGGCTCAAAATATCTTAATTGAATTTAAAAAATATAAACCATATATTGAATTACAAAAATATTCTAACGAAGAAGAAAGTAGCAAATTTCCCGATAAAAAAGAAATTAAAGAATTATTTTACTATAGTGCCAAAAAATATCCAAATGGTTTCTTTTCAATATCTCCAAGACCATCTACTAAAGTCACAACTTCTACAGAATTCAAAAAAGGCGAGTACAAAGTAGAAACATATAGAACTGGAAAAATAAAAGAATATATTAATTCTGGATTACCAGTTATGGATAGAACTTATACATTAACTAGTGAAGATAAAGCAATAAAAAATAAAATTTTTGAATTAAAAAGTAAAATATTAGATGAATTTTATACATTAAATTCTAATTTTTTAGGTTCAAAAGAATACTTTTTAAAAACAGATATATCCATTGGATTGAAGGTAAAAATTTCAAGATTACTTTATACAATAGATAAAGCATTAATTGATGGATATTTTTATTCAGAAGTTTATGAAGCTTTAAGTGGAGAAACATTAGATGGTGAAGTTCTTAAGAAATCAAAAGATAGAAAAGCTGAATTAGAAAAAAATATTCCTGCTGATTTATCAGAATTAAAATCAGAATACGAAGGTACTAAAAAACTAAATCCTTAATAAAAGATAATCGCATTCAATGCGATTATTTTATTTAATTCAATAATTAAACATAAAATTACTATCACTTGAGAACAGGACGTTATGGGGAATATATATGCTTTTGGAAAGACAGGCGGA
>NZ_JBTGVE010000016.1:0-23818 GCF_054343415.1 Mycoplasma sp. AC157
ATTGAGAAATTTTTACACAAAATTTATTACACTTCCTAAAATGATTTTTAATTTTTGGATAAATTTGCTTAATAAAAATTAAAAAAATTATGATGATTACAAAAGGTAAAAAGAGTAAAGCAATGTTAACTATCAATCAAAAGTAGTTAATTAAATTGTTATAAATATAAAAAGCTAATTCAATTAATCCAGCTATAAAAGATATAAAAAATAAGATTAACACTATTATATTAATCTTTTTTTTCATTGTTTTTTTCTTCTTCTAATAATCTTTGTTGACTTTCCAAAATAGCTGCGTTTTCTTCTATGATAATTCTTTTCAATTGTTCATCATCCATATCTTTAGGAACAGAAAGGATTTTTCCATCAATAAGTGTTATTTGTTTCATTTGTTGTTGGTATTCATTAGCTATTCTTATTTTTTCTTCTTCCATATCTATGATTGCTTGAATTTCTTCTGGAGATTTCCCTACTTCAATTGTTAAAATTTGTCCGTTAGATAGTTCTATATTCATATACTCTATTTTTCTAGCATATGAATTATTAAATAAATTTAATATTGCTTGATCTGAACTTTCATCAATAAATACTTCAAATTTTTTAGTTGCTTCTTCAGTAAAAATTTGGAATGGATTTTTTTGTGAATATTGAACAAGATTTGCAGATGATCTTAACTTATCAATAATATCAATGTGATTTTGTCATTTTTGATCTAGTGCACCTAGTAAAATTTGTCTTTCTAATTTTACATATTCTTCTTTTAAATTTTCGATCAAGTTAATTCTTAACACGTTAAAATAAATGTCTTTCATTTTTTCTTTTAAATATTCAATCAATTCATCGTAATGGTGTTCACTTATTTCTTTATAAGTAAATTCTACTTTAGAAATTCTGGAAAAATTCTCATTTAAAAATTTTGTTAAAATGTCATATTTTACTTCTTTGTTTGTTTTTAAAATGAAATCAAAATTCATAAAATTATCTACTGATCTTTCAATAATTCTAATGATATAATGATCTAATTCTTCACTTTCTAAAATGATATCTCTTTGTGTATAAACTAAGTCTCTTTGTTGTCTAATAACGTCATCAAAACTTAAAACATTTTTTCTGTTATCGTAGTTTAAACCTTCTATTTTTTTCTGTGCTCTTTGGAAAAATTTGTAAATAGACTTTCCTGGAATAGGTTCATCACTATCACTTCCAAAATTTTTTTTAATTTGATCAAATTGAGAAAATCTTGTCATTAATTGATCTTCAATAGAAAGGAAAAAACGGGAATAACCTACATCTCCTTGTCTTCCTGATCTTCCTTTTAACTGATTATCTATTCTTCTTGATTCAGATTTATCTGTTCCAAGAACATATAATCCACCTTTTTCTAAAGCTTCTGGAGTAGGTTTAATATCGGTTCCACGACCTGCCATATTTGTTGCAATTGTAACTGATCCTACTCTTCCGGCATTAGCAATAATTTCTGCTTCATATTCGTTTTGTTTAGCATTTAAAACAGTATGTAGAATACCTTCTCTAACTAAAAGTGAATGTAAATATTCTGATTCATCAACTTGTGAAGTTCCTACAAGGATAGGTTGACCCAATTTATATTTTTCTTTTATTTCTGCAACAATTGCTTTATATTTCGCTCTTGCAGAAGGGAAAATTAAATCAGTATCATCAAATCTTTTTATTGGTCTATTAGTTTCAATAACATTTACTCTTGTGTTATAAATATCAATAAATTCTTGTTCTTCAGTTTTGGCAGTACCTGTCATACCACAAAGTTTTTTAAACATCCTGAAAAAATTTTGATAAGTTATTGTTGCTAAAGTTTTAGTTTCTGGTTCTATTTTAATCATTTCTTTGGCTTGAATAGCTTGCTGTAGTCCTTCAGAATAACTTCTTCCTTCCATTATTCTTCCAGTAAATGTATCTACTAGTTCTATTTTTCCATCTCGAACAATATACTCAACATCTTTTTTCATTATTTTATGTGCTCTTAAGGCATTTTGAATGCTATGAACTAATTCTGAATGTTGAATATCATAAAGATTTTCAATATTAAAAAAATGATTTGCTTTATCTATTCCATTATCATTTAATTTAACTGCTTTACTTTCTCAATCAATATCAAAATCTTCATCTTTAAGAATTCTTACAAATTGATCGGCAATAAAATAATTATTTCCACCACTTTTTTCACCACCAGAAATAATCAAAGGAGTTTTAGCTTCATCAATTAAGATAGAATCCACCTCATCTATTAAAGCGTAGTTGAGTCCTCTTTGTACTTTAGATTCTTTTTGTGTAACCATATTGTCTCTTAAGTAATCAAAACCTAATTCAGAGTGAATGGAATAAGTAATATCACAAGCATAAGCAGCTTTTTTTGTTAAAGAATCCATCTGTGATTTATTAATTCCAACTGTTAAACCCATTCAATTATGCACTTGACCCATTTCGGTAGCATCACGTTCTGAAAGGTATTCATTAACTGTTGAAACAATTACCCCTTTACCTTCAAGTGCATTTAAATATACAGGAGCAATAGAAGTAATAGTTTTTCCTTCTCCTGTTTTCATTTCTGCAATTGAACCTTGATCCAAAATTAAACCACCCAAAATTTGTACATCATATGGGAATTTGTTTAACACTCTTTTTGTAGCTTCTCTAACTGCTGCAAAAGCTTCAACTCTGATATCTTCAAGAGTTTCACCATTTTTTAAACGTTCTTTAAATAATTGTGTTTGATTCTGTAAATCTTCATTACTCATTGAAGAATAAATGGATCTTTTTTCATTTATTTCTTTTAGCAATTTTCTTGCGATTTTCATCTCTGTGGATGTTGAAAAGAATTTTTTAATTTTATGTAACATATTATTTTAAATTTTACTATTTTTATGAAGAAAAAAAAGAAAAAAAGACCAATAGGTCTTATTTTGAAGAAGTTTTTTTAGTTTCTTTTTTAACTGTTTTAGAAACAGGTTTTTTTACTGATGTTTTTGGTTTAGAAGTTTTTGTTTCTTTATTTTCTTCTTTTTTAACTTTAGAAACTATTGTTTTCATTTTTTGTCCAATTTTTCCTGAATTGTATTCAATCAATCTATCGATAACTTTTCTGTTTATGATAGGAATTTGTAATTGGAATTTTGAAACCATTTGTTCAACAGCTTCTGGTGTTGTTTTGTAAAGTTTTGCAAACTTTTCATATTCTTTTTTATAATCTTCTTCTGTTGCTTCTAATTTTTCAATTCTTGAAATTTCAGCAAAAATTAATGATGTTTTTAAGTTGTGAATTGCTTCTTTTTCAAATGTGTCATTTAATGTTTTTGTGTCTAATTTAAGTAAATCAGCATATTCTTTAAGTGAAAAACCTTGTTCTTTTAATCTTTCTTCTGTTTTTCTTTGAACTGCCATTTTTTCTTTGTTAATTAAAACTGAAGCTAAAGGAATTGTTGTATTTTCAAAAATTTTGTGAAATACTTTGTGTTGAAAATCAATTTTTGATTTTTCTGTTTTTTCTTCAAGTAAAAGTTTTTTTAGATATTCTTTTAATTGAGAAACTGTATAAACATTTTCAATTTTTAAATCAGAAACAAAAGCATCATCTAATTTTACTTTTTCATATTTTTTAACATCTTTTACATGAATTTTAAATATTGCTGGTTTACCTGCAAAGTTTTTTGCATGGTAATCTTTTGGAAAGGTCACTTTAATTTCTTTTTTGTCACCTTTTACAAAACCAATCATTGATTCTTCAAATCCTTTAATAAAATTTCCTGAACCGATTTTTAATTCAAAATCTTCTGCTTCTCCACCTTCAAATGGTTCATTGTCAATAAATCCTTTAAAATCAAAAAGCACAACATCTCCATTTTCAATTGCTTTATCAGAGCTTATTAAAAGTGAATGAGATTTTACAATTTTATCTACTTCAGAATCAATTTCTTCTTTAGAAACAGTTGGTGCTTCATAAGAAATATCTAATCCTTTGTAGTTAGAAATTTTAAATTCTGGATAAACTGGATATTTAAATTCTATTACTAATTCTTCTTTTGAAACTTTAACTGGATTTAAAGCTGCTTCATCCAATACTTTATCACTTTCTATAATTTGTTCTTTTGCTAAAGAAGCTAATTTAGGAGCTATTGAATTTGCTGCTTCTTGAATTACTTGTCCTTCTGAAATTAAACTTTCAGCTTTTGCTAAAGGAACTTTTCCTTTTCTAAAACCAGGAATTTGTACTGATTTTAATAATTTGTTTTTTGCTTTTTTTTGTGCATCTAATCATTCTTGTTTATCTGCTTCAACTGTTATTACTAATTCTGCAGTTTCAGCTAGCATTTTTCTTTTTGCCATATAAAAAACTCCTCTGTTTTTATTAATAATATATTTAATTATAAAGTATTTTTTTGTATTTTATAATTTTTTATTCTTCTTTTCAAATTTCTATTTTAGGTTCTTCTTTTCTTTTGTTTTCAACAACTTTAAAATATAAGTTATTAATATTAAATTTGAATTTTAAAGTTAATTTTTTGTTTGTTGTTTTCTCTAAAAAAGAACCAATATTTTCATTTTCATTTTCGTCTAAATTTATTGAGAAAAAATCATTAATTTTAGAGATAGCTGTAGAATATTTAACCATGATTTTTGAACTTTCTTCCAACTCATAAAAATCTAATTCGTCTCTATAATCATGTTCATCATATATTTCTCCAACAAGTTCTTCCAAAATATCTTCTAAAGTTATTAAACCAATAACTTTTTTATCATCATTACTCTTAGTGATAAAACCTAATTGACTTTTATTTTCTTTCATTTTTTTTCAAGCAACTTTTAATAAAGAATTTGAAGAAATATAAGGAACTTCCACAATGTAATCATCTATATTAAAAGTTTCTTCATCAGATAAACCGAAAATGTCTTTTAAAAGGATTATACCTACAAATTTTTTATTTTTTTGAACAGGAATACGGGAAAATCCCGTATTTTGGAATATTTCTTTAATTTTTGCTAAACTATTTTCATAAGAAACATAAGTTATTTTTTTCAATCTAACATAGTGCTTAGTTACTTTTATGGAATCAAAATCTAGTGCATTTCTTGCAAGAATAGATTCTTCTTTTTCTAAAACACCTTCTTTGTAACCTAAATCTAAAATGTGTTTAAGTTCATTTTCTGTATTAGTAACTTGATCTGATTTAACGAATTTTGAAATTAAAAAAGTTAATGGTCAAAATAAGTAATGAAAAAATAAAATTAATAAATATGTACACTGTAAAAATTTTATTGGATATTTTCTTGCTAAAATTTTGGGCATCATTTCACCAAAAATAACAATAATAGGAGTCATAACTAAAGTAGAAACGATAATTTCAAAAGTTTCCTCTGTTATTCAACTCGAAAACAATGAGGATAAAATTACAGAAGAACCAATATTTACTATATTATTTCCTATTAAAATTGTAGATAATGTAGATGGGAACATCTCATATCTTTTAATTATCACTTTTTTTTGAAAGTGTTTTTTGCTATTTAAATTTTCTTCTAATTTTGCCCTAGAAACAGTTGAATAAGCTGTTTCAGAAGCTGAAAAAAACGCTGAAAGAACTAATAAGAAAATTAAAATTATTATAAATATAATTTTCGACCAACTCATTCTAGTTTGTTTCTCCTTCTTCAAAGAAAAGACCTATTTTTGGATTAAATTGTAATGATAAATCACCAATGGCACCGTTTCTATGCTTTGCAATAATTAATTTTGTTTCTTGAATGTCATAAGGGGAAATTTCCTTTTTATAGTAATTTTCCCTGTATAAAAACGCAACTATATCAGCATCTTGCTCAATTGCTCCAGATTCCCTTAAATCTGAAATTATAGGTCTTTTATCTTCTCTTTTTTCTACGTCCCTGGATAATTGAGATAAAGCAATAACGGGGCAATTAATTTCTCTTGCTAGTTGTTTTAAACTTCTAGAAATTTTAGAAACTTCTAATTGTCTATTATTAGAACCACCAAGATCTATTAATTGTAAATAATCCACCACTATTAAGTCTATTTTTTTCATTTTATTTAATAATTTTTTTGTTTTTCAAATCATTTCATGGAGTTTAACTCCTGCTGAATCATCAATAAATAAGTTATAATGGCTGATTTTTTCATTCAAAGTTGTGGAAATTTTAATTCAATCTACATTAGTTAAAAATTGTGGATTTTTTAAATAATCTCCAGGAACTCCTGACTCAGATGCTAATATTCTAGTTACTAATTGAGTACTTGGCATTTCTAAAGAAAAGAAAACAACAACATTATTGTTTTGCTCAACAATGTTTTTTGTTAAATTTAACGCAAATGCGGTTTTTCCCATCGCTGGTCTTGCTGCTAAAATAATTAAGTCACCTTTTTGAAAACCTGAAGTAATTTTATCTAAATTACTAAATCCTGTACTAATTCCTTTTAAACTAGTACTATCTTTTCTAGAAAGCAAGTCTTTTAAGATGTTTGCAGCAACATCTCTCATATTTTGAAAATCACTATTTTGAACATTTCTAGTGATTTGAACCATCTTGGATTCAAATTCATTTAAAATATCATCTGCAGTTTTATTTGCTTCTGATAATTGTTGAAAACTTTGTTTTAAAACAATAGATGCTTGTCTTAATGTTGCTTTTTCAACAAGATCATTCATTACTTCTTTAACTGTAGAAAAAACGGGAATTTCGCTTGTATATTCTGCTATTTCAGCTGCTCCACCAAATTCTTCTAGTTTTTTCATTTCATCCAGTTCTTTAATAACTGAAACATAATTTATTTTTTTAGAAGCAAAATATAAATTATTTAATGCTTCAAAAAGAATTTGATTTTTGAAATCGTAAAAATCTTCCTTTTGTAAAAAAGGAATAATTTTTGCTTGATCTTCCTCTGATGATAAAGCATAAGAAAGGATCGACTTCTCTACTTCCTTAGGTAAAAATAAACTTTTACTCATCTTTTTCAACCTTAACTCTTAAATGAGCTATTACTTTTTTGTGTAGTTTAACATTCAATACAGTTAATCCCATACTTACAATATGAACATGCTCTTCTAAAGAATGTTTAGGTAATTTAATGTCCATATCTTCAAGAGCTTTAATAATTTTTTTAGCTGTTATTGAACCATGAACTACATTATTTGTTTCTTTTAATTTGAAGGTTAAAATTATAGCTTGAATTTGATCTCTTAATAATTCAGCTTCTTGAATTTTTTTCTCTTCTTCTTGTTCTAAAATTTCTATTTTTTTATTTAAATATAAAGATGTTTTTTTGTTTACAGGAATAGCTAAACCATTTTTGATTAAAAAGTTTTTTGCATATCCATCGGATACATCTATTACTTCATTAACTTTTCCATCTTTACAATCTTTAATTATTATTACTTTCATTTTTCACACTCACTATCGCTTGTCTTATATTGTCTACAAATTCTTCTAATGTTTCTGTTGTGCTTTCTGCAGCAGCAGCAGAGAAGTGACCACCACCACCAACTGTTTCTGCAATAATTTGCACATTAGTATTATTTATACCTCTTGCAGACATTTTAAATCTATCTTTTCCTACTACTTTAGCAACAACAAAAGTTGCTTTTCTTCCTTGGATATTTAACATAAAATCAGCTGCCATAGACACAACATCTAAATCAATTTCTTCTGCTGTGTAAGCAAGTAAAAATCCTGGCTTGACTTCTTCTACATTTCTAGTTATCTTATTAATTATATTAAAAATTTCTTCACTTATCTTTAAAGTTTCAATAGATTTAGCACTTTGAGCCCCTCATCTAGTTAAAATTGAAGCTGCATTAAATGTTTTCATAGTTGTTGATTTTTTAAATTGATTAGTATCCATATAAATACCATTTAAAAGCATTTGGGCACTAAAAGGTGAAATTATTCTGTTTTCACCATCTGAATTAAGTGCTATAACCTCTGTTACTATTTCAGATGAAGAAGAAGCAGTGGTTTCAATATAATCATTTCCTTTAGAAAGGAATTCAGGTTTTCCTGAAACCACTCTATGATGGTCAAAAATAAATATTTTTTTCGGATCAGCTGTATTAAAAGCATTTTGATTTTCAATTCTTGTTGCTTCTGCTGTATCTACAATTATTATCATTGTGTTTTTGTTTGTATATTTAGATGCTGTTGAAGGTTTTATGAATATTTTTTTATCTATATATTGAGAATTGGTTTCTAAAAAATGTGTTGTTGTAGAATCAAAAGTTACATTTTGAATATACATTTTCTTTTCTAAATTAAATTTGGTTTTAGCATAATTAATTAAAAATTGACCAAGACCAAACGCAGAACCCACAGCATCTAAATCTGCGTATTTATGCCCATATAAAATGATATTTTCTACTTCTGGATTTTCTAAAACTGCAAGCATTTTTTTAGATACAAAGTTTAGTTCGCTTCTACTTGAATTGGAACTTATTTCACTATTTGAACCATAAACAACAGGTCTAGAACCATATTTAATAGTTGTAATTTGATTCCCACCTCTAGTTTTTGAATAAATTATTGCATCTTTTGCAATTTGATTCAATTTAGAAATTTCATTTGTTCCATGAACAAAACCAACCGATAAAGTTACTTCTTGTTTTGCTTCATAACTAGAATTATTTAAATTAACAACCATTTCATTAAACATAGAAAAGTTTTTTGCTTTTAATTTTGCGAATGTTTCATAACTAGTTACAACTCAAAATTTTCCTTCAATATATTGTCTATAAGAGAAATTATAATTTTTAGATAACTCATCAAGTAAATTAATAACAGATGTTTTTACCTTGAAAAAATCTTCTTCTCCTAATGTAGAAAGTAATAATTGAAAATTATCTATTTCAATTTCTCCAATTACAACTTTATCTTTCTCGTAACTTTTCAAAAGGTTATCATATAAGGTTATATCTCTAATAGAAATAGCGTTTTTATCTCTATATTTTTTAATTGCATATGTATAACCATCTTCAGAAAAAGTAGAACCATCTCCTACTAAATTTTCTTCATTTGCTTTAACTTTATTTTTCAGAACATCATCAATATTTTTTCCTATTCATTTTTTAGAAAACCTTTTTTCTATAAATGAAGAAACTCAAATAATTTTTCCATTTGTTGTATGTAAAACTAAACCTAAATTATTTTCTTCAACAACATCATTAATATATTCATATAAAGAAGATTGAATTTTGGAACTTTTATGCAGAAATACTCATAAAAGTCAACATAAACTTATAGTTGCAACAATTAATCAAAATACAAAAAAACCAAATAAAAGAAATTTGGAAATCAAATTTATTTGATATAAAACAATAAAAATAACTGCAAATAATATCAAATAAAAAACGTTGATTGAAAAGTATATTAAAATCTTTGCTTTTTTACTCATATTATTAAATTATAAAACAAACTATTATTTTAAAAAACATAATTTATATTTTCTTTTTGAAAAACTTTTTTATTTTACTTTATAATTAATAAAATATTTTTGAAAGGTTCTTTATTATGAATAAAAAAACTAAATTTTTGCTTTCTTTTTCTTCTGTTTTATTAGTAAGTACATCTCTTGTTTCTTGTTCTTTTCCTTTTGTTAAAAAAGAAGAAAAAGAAACAATTGAAAAGAAAAAGCAAGAAATTAATGTAGAAAATCCAAACTTCTCACTTGAAGTCAATTCTTCTGTTTTAGACAATGCAAAACTAGAAGAAATTAAACAAATATACAAGAAAAATACAGAAAATAGTGATTCTGTGACTGATTTTATTAAAAAAAGAAGTTTTCAAATTGAATATGTAAAAACCTTTGTAGAACTTTATTCTGATGATTCTAGAAGAAAATTTGTAATTTCAAATTTAGAAACAGAATTTGCTACCGGATGAGTTTTAGATAAAGATCCAACAGATGAAAGAGTTTATTATATTGCTACAAATATTCATGCAGCAGCTTTCATAAATAAACCAATAATAAAAACTAATTCTGTAAAGCTTTTAAATAATAAAAATGATAATTACTTTTATCAAAATATTTCAGAAGAAGAATTAGATAATTTCAATTCTCAAGTAATTTTCAAACCAAATTACAATGGAGAAATGCCAGAAAATTATTTTAGTTCACATGATATAAGAACTTTATCACTAATTGGTTTAGAAAATTATCCAGAATACAAAAATGATCCTTATGTTATAAATGACGCAGGTAAAAGAACAAAAGAAATCACTGAAAATAGACAAAATGATTTTTATAATTATAAAGATGCTACTTTCAATGAAAATTTTGACGTTTTTAAAGATAAAACCAATATATTTGAATCATTTGAAGTTATTAAACCGCTTAGTTATCAAAGTACTTTTTATAATTATTTTGATCTAAAAAATGGTAAACCTTCAGAAAAAGAATATCTTTCAGGATCAGATTTTGCAGTTATTAAAATAAAACTAAAAGATAATGTGGAAAAACCCGCTTTTTTAAAAGAATATGATAAGTCTCCAACACTAATAAATACTGTAAATACAACTTTAGAAAAAATTGAAGGTGAAAAAGTTTTTTCCTTTGGTTTTCCTGTAAAAATAGATGATTTAGAAAACAATAAGAGTACAAGAGTTACTGAAAAAGTTGATGGATTTAAATTAACCAAAAGCTTTTATAAAAATGGTATTAGCATAATCAATAATATGCCAGTAATCAACCAAGGATTTCAAGACAATGAAAAACTTACAAATAAACCTTTTGATATAGAGAATTCAATTGATAAGGATTCTCCATCTATTGAAACAATATATTTAGCTAATCAAGATTTAGATAACTATGTTAAAGTACCAAAGTCTAATTTGTTTTTTAAAGGAGCATCCGGAGCTGGTGTTTTTAATCAAAATAAACAAGCAGTGGGAATTTTCTTTTCATCTAATGCAGGTTTAAAACACGATGATGAAAATTTTAATACTTTAAATATTCACAGATTACTAGAAAAAGAACAAGATAAAAGCCCTTTGATTTTTTATTTAAAAAATGTAGATCAAAATCACTCTTGACTAAAACAACATTTCAATGAAATTGTTGCTTTTAATAATTCTTTGATAAAAAAATAAAGTAAGTTTTTTGAAATAAAAAATATTATTTTCCAAAAAATAAAAATAATGTAAAATATTATAGTTAAAAATACAAAAAATTATTGTATAATTAAGAAACAAAACATTAAGGAGATAGAATGGCAAATATTAAATCAAAAATAACAAGAATCAAAACAAATGAAAAATCTAGAATAAGAAATAATGCTATTAAATCAAGAGTTCGTGGAGCTATTAAAAAAGCTAAACTAGCTGCAGTGCAAAATGCTACTAATGTAAATGAATTAGTTGCTAAAGCACATAAAGAAATTAATACTGCTGTTTCTAAAGGTGTTTTACACAAAAACAATGGTTCTAGAAAAACTTCAAGACTTGATGCTTTTGTTTCCAAACATTTAAGTGCAAATGTTGCTTAATTAAGATAATTAAAAACTCCAAAAGGAGTTTTTTTATTTATCTATTTTGCTTTGAATATACTTTAAATATTTTTTATTAAAAATATAGGTTTCCTTATAATACAAATTAATTAAAAATTTTAATTCTTCAAAAACAACATCAATAGTTTTTTGAGAATATTTCATTTTCTTTGCGTTTGATAAAAACTCTATTTTATCTATTATGTTTAAATCTTTATTAGGATAAACCTTAATATCTAAATCAAAATCAATGAATTTTACAGTGTGTTCTTCTACAAAAAAAGGAGATGCTAAATTTATATAGATATAAAATTTTTTGTTAACAATAGTTACTAAAGCATTAAAAAAATGTTTTTTATGAAAAAATCACAGTGTGTCTTCTCTAATAGATCATTTTTGAAAGTTTTTTTCCATAACTTTTGTTTTATTATTCATATAAAGTACAACATGATTTTCAGTTTCTTGTAATATTTTTCCACCACTTCACTGTCTATATAATTTTCCATTATATTTATATGCTTGTATATTAACAAAATTTTTATATTGCATTTTACTCCTTGATAATTTTATTGTTTCTTATTGTTAAAGATTCACTATTAGTTAAAAAACTTCTACTTGAACTTGGACCATAATTAGAATTACTTGAAAAATTATTTAAATTATGTAGTTCTTTTTCTTCTATTTTACCATTATTATTTAAGTCTTTTCACAACATAGGTTTAAAATCCATATTCATCTCTTCCATATTTAAATAACTATTTGTATAGTAACTTAAATATTTTTCTTCTGGAAAAAGACTATAATCTTGATCATTTTTATTTAATTTAGCTTTTAAATTATTACTTTCATTATAAACTAAATTTAATTTTATAAAGGAATTTTCCTTATTTTTGAAAATTAAGCCATCATATTTTTCTTTTGTATAACCACTAAAAAATAATTTATTATTATCTATATTTCCTTCTAATTTATCATTAATATATGTTCTATTATTTAAATTATAAATCCCACTGATATTCAATTTATAATTCATTATTTCTAAAAAATGAATAAATAAATCTTTAATTTTATTGTCCAATTTAATTACTGAATCATTTTTTGTAATATAACCACCAAAAGCAGAATCATTAATAATAAAATTATCTTCTAAATGTGTTAAACCATCTTCTCTAGTTAAAGTTGTTGTTCATAAAGAGTCATTTAAATAAAAATTTTTATCATTATTTAAATTATTTCTTTTTTCTATATAAAAATGTTTATATGCTTCGTTTGCAAAAAACTCTTCAAAGGAAAAATAATAACTTAAAGGAATAAAATTATTTAAGTTTTTAAATTTTTCATTCATAATTTGCAAATTTTTATTTTCAAAATTTATTTCATTTAACTTATTTGTTAATGATTTTTCCAAAATTTCTTTTATTGTAACATCGTTAAAAATATTACTTGAATTTAATAAATTTTTATTTGGGAAATAATTTGAAAATCTGTCATCTGTTATTCTTAAATCACTTAAAAAGTTATCTATAAATTCTTTATTATAAGTTTTAGTTGATTTACTGTTTTTGATTGTATATCCTTGTTTATAATTGGAAAGATAAGTGGAATCGATATAATGAAAATATTCATGATATAAAATTTGAAACAAAACTTCTATTCTATCATCTTCATTTTGTATATGATTTAAAGAATCAGAATTTAAATATATTTCTCTAGTATTTGAAATAAAAAAACCCTGTCTTTCCTTTGTATTCGAAAATTCTTTTAAATTTTTATCAATTATAATTTTATTTAAAAAATTTATTTCAGATCCATAAAATAAATCATTTTTAATTCTTTGATAAAATTTTTCCAATCCTTTTTTAGATAAAAAATAATTTTCTTTTTTATATTCAATTAAATCAAAATTAAAGTATTTTTGTTCTATTTTTATAAATTCTTGTTCTTTATTTTTTGAATAATCACAAGAAGTAAAAACAATAGCAGGTAAATTAAAAGAAAAAAAATACAAAAAAGTTTTTATTTTTTTATTAAACATAATAAAACTCATCTTTCTACTATTTTTATTAAATTATAAAACTTTCTATACTTTTGTATTAAAAATATTTATTTTTTATTAAATAAAAATACCAGTGTAAAATCACTGGTAAATTCATATGCACTTAATAACATTATTAATTTTATAATTGATAATAATGTTTAATATAAGAAATTTTTTTACATTTTATTTTTCTTTATTTAGTTCATGAAATTCGAAAGCTAATGGAAGATTGTTTTTTGAAATATATTCTCTATTACTTTCATTCTTATTCTTTAAGTTTAATTGAACTAAATCTTTTAAATTGTTTGTTTTAGGAAATTTTATATTTACCTGTTTAACATATTCCTTAACCCCATCTCTATCATCTATAAATAAAGAAAAGATAAGGATTTTAGTTTCAAAATATTTTTTTAATTTATTTTTTATATTTTCTTCTGATTCTCCTTCATTTACCTTAATTATTTTATTTAGTAATCTATCTTTCATTAGATAAAAAGGATTATTAGTTTTTATATTTTTATTGAAATTCTCATCATAAAAAATAAGAGCTATATTAGTTGGTGGTGTTGCTGTTTTAAGAATAAAATGAGTTCTTAAATCATTCATAAAGAAGTTGAATTGATTTATATTACTAATAGCAATAAATTGTCCTAGATGATTTAAATCAAAGTTGAAAATTTCTTTTTTATCTTCTTTAACGAAAGGGGATAAATTAAAATTTTGTTTTTCATTTTCTTTTGTATAAGGATTTGCAAAATAAAAAGTATCAATATGATTTTTATCTACTTCTCAAACATTATCTTTTTCAAAAAAATCTTTTTTGTATTTTATTTCATTTCATTCTTTAAATAATTCATCGCTATTATGATATTTATTGTGAGCGGGTTTTTCAAAAATAAATTTTGATTCATTATCTTTTTTCTGTATATTTTCTTTGTTTTCGTGACAAGAAACAAGGAAAGTCGGTGTTGAAATTGTTGTAAGTACTGGTAATATTAATTTAATTCTCTTCCTTTTCATTACCTTAACTATTGTCTTTTTCTAATTCATGAAATTCAAAAGCAAGCGGATAACCTCAATCACGATTATATTTATATTGATCTTTCTCATTAGTTAAATTTGCTTCAATTAAATCTTTGAGATTATTTGTTTTAGGAAATTTTATATAAACAGTTTTTACTTCTTCAGTAAATCTATTTCTTGAGTCTATAAATAAAGAAAATAATACTATTTTTTTAGAGAAATAATTTTTTAATTTTTCTTCTATTACTTCATCATTATCTAAATCTGTTGTTTTAATCATAGATTTAACTAATGCTTTTTTTATTACATAAAAAGGATTATTGGTTTCAAAATCACTTGATTTATTAGGGTAGAAAAAAATAATGGTTGAGTTTTCATCACTTTTTTTAAAATTTTTAAAATTAAAAGGAACACGTAAATCATTCATAAAAAATTTAAATTGATCATAATTACTAATTGCAATAAATTGATCTAAATGATTATAGTCAAAATCAAACATATGTTTTTTATCTTCTTGATTAAAAGGAGATAAACTAAAATCATATTTTAAATTTTCTTTTTTAAAAGGATTTTCAAAGTAAAAAGTAGTTAAGTGATTTTCATATACTTCTCACTCTCCATCCTCTCATAAAAAATCTTTTTTGTATTTTACTTGATTTCATTCTTTAAATAATTCATCAGGATTATGATATTTATTGTGAGCAGGTTTTTCAAAGATAAATTTTCCTTCATTATCTTTTTTCTGTATATTTTCTTTGTTTTCGTGACAAGAAATAAAAGAAAATAAAGATAAACTAGCAGTTATTACAGGAATTAATAATTTCACTTTTTTCATTTCTATTAACCTTATCTATTATCTTTTTCTAATTCATGAAATTCAAAAGCAAGTGGATAATCTCAATCACGATCATATTTATATTGATCTTTCTCATTAGTTAAATTTTCTTCAATTAAATCTTTAAGATTATTTGTTTTAGGAAATTTTATGTGAACAGTTTTTATTTCTTCAGTAAATTTACTTCTTGTTTCTACAAGTAAAGAAAATAATACTATTTTTTTAGAGAAATAATTTTTTAATTTTTCTTCTATTACTTCATCGTTATCTAAATCAGTTGTTTTAATCATTGATTGAATTAATGATTTTTTTATTACATAAAATGGATTATTAGTTTCAAAATTATTTAAATGATCAGAATTGAAAAATAAAAGAGAAGGAAAGTCTTTATTTACATTTTTAAAATTAAAAGCAACACGCAAGTCATTCATAAAAAATTTAAATTGATTATAATTGCTTATTGCAATAAATTGACCTAAATGGTTTATATCAAAGTTAAAAATATGTTTATTGTCTTCTTGACTATATGGAGATAAACTAAAATCATATTTAGAATTTTCTTTTTTAAAAGGATTTTCAAAGAAAAAAGTAGTTAAATGTTTTTTATAGACTTCTCATTTTCCATAAACATCTAAAAAATCTTTTTTGTATTTTATTTCATTTCATTCTTTAAATAATTCATCAGGATTGTGATATTTATTGTGAGTGGGTTTTTCGAAGATAAATTTTCCTTCATCATCTTTTTTTTGTATATTTTCTTTAATTTCGTGACAAGAAATAAAAGAAAATAAAGATAAGCTAGCAGTTAAAACAGGAATTAATAATTTCACTTTTTTCATTTTTATTCTACTAAATGACTTATAGCAACTTCATCATCTAATTGTGAGATTGATGAATTTTGTTTATAAAGATAATATCTATATTTTCCTGCTTTACTTATTTTAATATTTAAAATTTCTTTATTAGATTTAACTGATGTAGTTTCTTTAACTTTTTCTCATTCTTTTGTTTGGCTATTTCAATATTCTAAAATAATATTGAAATCTGTTACAACATTATTATTTTTAAACTCTTGTTCAAAGTAATTTTTATCTTTTTTACCAAGATATATATTTTCAGGAATTTCTTTATCAAAACCATTAAATAATCATGCTGAACTAATTTTTAGTATTGAATCATCTTTTAATTCTAATTCTTTTACTGTTTCATCTAATTTCCCTTTTTCTCTATTTCCTTTTATTGTAAATTCTTTTAAACTATCTACTGCTTCTTTTGCTTTTTTATAGTTTAAAATTCCTGCCCCAAAATCTTGATTATAACCTGTTCCTTTAATTAAATTTTTGCTAAATTCATTAAATAAATCAGATGAAACACCTATTAAAGAAAATATTGATACAGGTTTATTTCTAACTTTTGGAAAATTTCTATATAACTTAGAAATTACCCCTGTTACGAGTGGAGCAGCAAAACTTGTACCTTCTAAATTTGTTTGTTTTTTTTGTAAAAAACTAAAATCATAATTTGTACCAGGAGCTGCTACTGTTATATTTGGATAGTCACTCAAAAAATAATATGAATCGCTTTTATTTACAGAAAAATTAGTTGTGGTTTTATTATTTGTATCTAGTGCAGCAACTTTTATTGTATTTAAACCAAGTTTCATACCATGGAAATTATTATTTACTTTATTTAATTTATGATTTCCAGCAGAAAAAACAAATATTATTTTGTATTTTCTTGTGATTAAATCTAAAAAATAAGCTAAATTATCATAATTAGTTTTTTGGGAATCTATATCAGAAATTTTTGGAGAACCATAACCAAAACTTCCATTAACTAGATTAATTTTGTTTTTTATAAAAAATTTAATAACTTTTTCTATATTTTTTCAATTATTAAAAGAAAATGCAAAGTCTTTATCTTGTATATAAGAATCTTCTCAAACAATAGATTGATCAAAAATTTTAGAGAAACTATCTACCCCTTCTTGTCCACTAATCAACATAGCTACACCTTGTTTATGTTTTTTAAAGGTTTCTTCATTTTCTGCAAAATCTTCACTATAGATATTATTAAATTTAAAATAATTTCCAATTGGTGAAATAAAATTTTGTTCTCAAACTCCTACTTTTGTTCTATAAACTCCTTCAGGTTCATTAGTTTTTTTATCAATTTTTACTTTTGTTTCATCATAATCATCATTAATTAAATCTAATTGTTTTCTAAAATGTGTTTTGTAATCAGAAGTGGATAAATAATATCAACTTTCTTCTTTCTTTTTAGGTTCTTCTTTTTTAGTTACAGTAGAACTTGATGATGAACTTGATGAATAAGAATTTTTATGCTGTCTATAAGTTCAATCATTGCTACTATAAGGATTGTAATTGCTTGAACTTGTACTTGCTTTTCCTGTATCTTGATCATATAATAAACATTTCCCCAAATCATCTGGTTTATCAATACAATACTTAGTAATTAGTCTTTCAGTTACATCTTTAAAAGATAAAGTTGCTACTATTTGTTCTTTAGAATAGTTAGCAAATTCTTTTTTATTATCTAAAAATTCTGCAAATTTATTTGCATCTTCTAAGTCTACTTCTACACTTATCATAGGAAGAATTTCAGAATAATAAGAATATTTAACAATATTTTTATCTTTAAGATCACTTAAAAATAAATCTAAAACTTTTTTATTTTCTTTTGAATATTTTTCAATTTTAAGATTGTTATCTAAATTATCATCTACAAAAACGTTTGTATATAATCTAAACACTTCTCTTTTTGGTAAAGACTCAACAAAATCAGTTACCATTTTATCTTCTTTTGTTGAATGTTCTGAAAAACTTTCAGTTGTATAATTCTTTAATTTACTTAAAAATTCATAAATATTTAATGTCTTATTTTCTTTATTATTTTTTTGCTCTGAATCATTAAGATTCATACTTACACCTAAAATAAATGGACTTAATAAACCAGTTATTGGCATAAGAGTAAATAAGAATTTATTTTTCTTTTTCATAATTTTCTCCTTTATTTTATTTAAAAAGGTTGCAAAAAATCCTAAACTTAATTAGGATTTTCTTTTTAGTTTATTATTTAATTAATTAGCTAAATTTATTTAAAGTCCTAAAAAAGTAAAAATGAAAATATTGGTTAATTTTAATAATTAACTTGTTTATATTACGAATGATAATATTTTTAGTTATTTTCATTTTTCCTCCTGCAACCATAATTTTATTATAATACTTTTTTATAAAATTTTCAAAATAAAATAAATTTTTTCATATTATATTAATAATAATATAAATACTTATTGTTTTAAATTTTATTTATTTCTTGTTTAAAAAATAAATTTTAGTATTATTTTGATATGAGATTAAGAAATATACCAAATGCAACAGAATTACTTTTAGAAAGTGAATATTTAATAACTGAATTCCCTTTTAAAGTAAATTCTAACACTGTGCTTGAAATGGGTATGGGAAAAGGAGAAATGTTAGTTCAACTTGCTCAAAATAATCCTGATATTATGTATATAGGAATTGAAAAATATCCTACAGTTGCTTTAAAATCTATGAAAAAAGCAAAGAAATTAAATTTAAAAAATTTTAAAATAATTAATAAAGATATTGCAGAATTACCTAATTTATTAGAAGGAAAAGTAGATTTAATTTGACTTACTTTTTCAGATCCTTGACCTAAAAAAAGACACTATAAAAGAAGACTTACTTATAAAAACTTTTTAACTATTTATCAAAATTTATTAACTACCAATGGTTTATTAAAGTTTAAAACTGATAATGATGGTTTATTTGAATACAGTATTGAATCTATACAGGAGTTTGGAGCAAATATTATAAATCTAACAAGGGATTTTCATAATAGTGAGCTTTCTAAAAATAATATTATGACAGGTTATGAAAAAAAATGATCAGATAAAGGCAAAAATATAAATTATTTAGAAGTTAAATTTAATAAATAATTATGTATCTCAATAATAAGAATTACCTTTTTTGAAATTATTTTACTAACTTAAAACTTTCGAAAGAAATATATTTATTTCCTTTGTTTGGTTCTTATGTTTTTATGTGATTATTTAAAAATATAGTATTTTTGAATCTAAATGATAGTGATTTAGAAATTGATATAAAAAGAAAAATTTATTTTATTTTGTTTTTTCCTTTGTTTATAAGTTGCGTGTTTTTATTTGTATTTTTGATGTGCTCTGTATTTTTACTTCAAGAGTGAAATAATAATCCAGAAACAAGTTTCTATTTAAAATTTTTAGTTGCTACTAGCGGAATTATTATCTATATTTTACTTCATCCTTTATGAGTATTTCTTGCTTTTAGAGAATGCAAAAAATATTCTCATAAAGAGTACAACACAAAAGGAAAAATAGATTATAGTTTATTTCAAATAAAGGATCAAAAAGAGTTAATTTCCTTTGTATTTAGAAAAAACCATATAGATGATTTTTCTTATTTAAAGCATTTTGAATTTATAATTAAAAATGAAACAAACAATAAAATCAAACTAACTGAAAAACAAAATATAAATATATCTAATAATTTAGTTGAAAATATAATTTTTAACTGATATAAAAAGCATTTTTACAAATTTAAATTAATGTTTTTACTAGTTTATATAAAAAATATAATTAAAAATCAAAAGCAAATAGATCAAAATAATAATGCTTTATATAAAAACATAAATAAAGAGATTTTCTTTTTAATTGCTTTAAAATTACTGTTTTTTGCAGCTTGAATTAGTTCTCTAATTTTAATTATATTGCTATCAAATATTTTTGTATTTTTCATTTTCTTGTTCTGTTCAATACTTTCTTATTTAATAATTTTAAAACCATTTTTTGGTTTTATATTTAGAGTAAAATTGTTGAAAAAACTCCAAGCATAAACATTTAATAATTTGTTTATGCTTTTTTTAATAAAAAAAGATAAAAATTTAAAAAAAAGTTTAAAATATATTTATTATAAGAATAGGAGAAAAATGATTAAATTTATAGAAAAATTAACAAATTCTAACTTTTCACTTGAAGCTGTATTCAAAGGTGAAAAGTTTGATTCAAATGTTATTGAAAAAAAATTCGCTTTAACTGAATTTGTTACAGAAAAAAAAGCTGTAATGTTTTTAGGAGATAAATCAGAATTTAAACTAAGTGATTTAGATAATTTATTAGATAAACTTGTTTCATTGTCAAGAGTTTATGAAGTTAAACTTGAAAGTTTTGTAAATGAAGAAGTTTCATTAACAACACTTGCAACAAGATTATTAGAAAAATATGAATTTGTAAATGCAAATATTTACAACGTAAAAACAAACAAAAAAGAAGAAAAAAATGATTTATTTGTTTTAGTAAGTGATTTAAAATCTTTAGATTCTGAACTTAAAAAAACAAAAATATTAGTTGAATCTGTAAATTTTGCAAGAAATTTACAAGCAACACCTCCAAACATTTGTAACTCAGAATGATTAGCAGAAAAAGTAAAAGAACAAGTTTCACAATTTAAAAATTTAAAAGTTACTGTTTTAAATAAAAAAGAAATTGAAAAACTTGGAATGGGTCTTTTATTATCTGTTAATAAAGGTTCTATGTATGAACCAAGATTAGTTGCTATTGAATACAACGGAAATCCTGATTCAGAAGAAAAAGTTGCATTTGTTGGAAAAGGTATTACTTTTGACTCTGGTGGATACAACATTAAAACCGGAAGAAGTATGCTTGGAATGAAATACGACATGTCAGGAGCTGCAATAGTAGCTTCAGCATTAAATGCAATTGCACAATTGAATCCTAAAGCAAACGTTGCTGCAGTATTAGCAATTACTGACAACAGAGTAAATGGTGATGCTAATTTACCAGATGCTGTTTGAACTTCAATGAATGGAAAAACAGTGGAAATCAATAACACAGATGCTGAAGGAAGATTAGTTCTTGCTGATGGAATGACATATGCTATTAGAAACTTAAAAGCAACTGCGGTTATTACAGTAGCTACATTAACAGGTGCTATCTTAGTAGCTCTTGGACATACATTCACAGGAACATTCTCAACTTGTGATTGCTTATGAAATAAATTAGATGAAGCTGCAAAACAACAAAACGAATTAATTTGAAGAATGCCTTTACACGATGATTTTGCTAAATTCATTAAAGGTTCAACAGTAGCAGATTTAAAAAACACTGACTTAACTGGAAATGGTGGTTCTATTTCTGCTGCTATGTTCTTAAAAGAATTTTCAGAAGGAAAATATTTTGCTCATTTAGACATTGCTGGAACAGCAGAAACAGGTGAAAAACCTATGGGTGTAATGGTAAAAACATTAGTTCAATATGCATTAAACAAAAAATAATAAAGATAAATTACAAACACAAACAAATCTGTTTGTGTGCTTAATTGTAAGATCAAGTGCACCACTTTAAAGTAAAATTTAAAGTATGGGACACTTGATTTTTTTTGTATAAAAAAAGTGGACCAAAAAAGTTTTACCTGCGTTTCCCAGTTAATAGGGAAAAAATACAAATAGTGCTGTTTTACAGCACTTTTCGTTTGCTTTTTTAAAAATTTACTTGCTATTTTATGTATTTTATATATTCATCATAAAAATTTCAAGCCATTACTGATAATTCGTTATCTAATCTTTTAAAAGTTAATAATTTATTGCTATTTCTATCTTCTTCTGTCATATAAATTAAATTTTTTAAAATTAAAATAAATTTTTCATCTGTAATTTTTTGTATTATTCCATTATCTTTATAGAAATTTTTTATTTTTAATAAAAACATTTTCAAAATTCATAATGATAAAAAAGAAAATAATACATGTCCTTGGATGTGTTTAGTTGTATAAACATACATTGGTCTAATTTGTAAATTATTTTTTAATGTTCTAAAATTTTCTTCTATTTTTCATTGCATTGAGTATATTTCTACAACTTTTAATGGATCTAAATCCTTTAAAGAAGTTTCATATACATAATAACCATCAAATTTTTGATCATTTGAAATTTTTTCTTCATCTAAAACATATTTAGAAGAATTCAATTGTTTAAAATATTTGGTTTTTTTGTATCCTATCATTCTTTTTTCATTAACAAATCCATTTTTGTCTTGATTTTTAATAAAATTATTTATTTCATTCTCTCTATTGAGTTTATCTAATTTAGCTCTGGATTTACTTCAGGTGACAATTTGTTTTCTTATTTTCCCTTTATTTTCTTTATTTTCTACAAAAATTTCTTTAGTTTTATATTTAAACTTTCCTGATATCTCAACATAATCATCTTCTTTTAATAAAAATTCTTTATATTTTTTTGTTTCGATATTTGCTCTTTTTGAAATTATGTAGTCTATATTATTTTCTTCTAAAAAATTAATATTTTCTGCAGAACTCATTCCTCTGTCTGAAACAACTGTAATTTTTGTATTTTTATAAATTTCCTTAAATTCCTGTATAAAAGGAATTAATGTTTTTACATCTGCAGTATTTCCAGGAAAAATTTTATAAAAAATAGGTATATTTTCTGAATTACACGCCATTGCTAAAACAATTTGATCTTCTTTAAATTTTCCATCTTTTGAATATCCTGGTAATCTTAATTCTTCTTTTTTGAAACTTTCAAAATAAATTGTGGTTGAATCGAAAAAAATAGTTTCGTTTTCATTGACAAACTTTTTAGATATATTTTTCAAGATATTTTCCTTATTATCTTCTAATAAGTCAAGCATTCTATAAAAACTATTTTTTGAATAATCCAAGTCTGTATATGATTCAGACTTATTTATAAAAGATTTAAAAATACTTGAAGGTTGACAAATTCTATTAGCAATTTGATAAGAAAGTATTTCTTTCATCCCTTTGTGCTTACCAAAATTAAAATTTTCAAAAATGTTTAAATCATACATAAATTCTAAAATAAATTCTGCACTAAAATTTTTAGTTTTAGTAATATTTGAACTCAAAAGAAGTGCAGAATTTATTTCTGCTTCTAATTTTTCTATATTTACGGTTGTGTCATATTTACTTATTATGCTTTTAATAATTTGTTCATAATTAGGATTCTTTTTAAGTAGCTTTTCTTGATTTCCTAAAGCTAATAATCTAATATTTCTTCTATAACTTCCGCTTGTATCTCAGTAACCAATATTTTTATATGTTGCTTTTTTTGGTCCCGTAGAGTTAAATAACATTAATTTCATATTTAAATTATATCATAAATAGCAAGTTATAGCAAGAATTTTATTAAAAAAAATAAAAAATGTATATATTTATAAATAAATATATACAATCTAAATTTTATTATTTTTTTCTTTGTTAACTGGGAAACACAGGAAAAAAGTTTTATAACCACTACTTTTTAATTTAAGGACCAATATGAATTATACTA
>NZ_JBTGVE010000017.1:0-19904 GCF_054343415.1 Mycoplasma sp. AC157
CATTAAATTAACACATATTTATAAAAAGTGACATTTTATATCTGTAATTACAAAATTTGTCAAGATTTTTTTTAATTTTTTGTATAAATTTACAAAATTTAAAAATTAATTATAAAAAATTTTTTTTATTGTAAAATTTAAACAATTAATTAAATTTCTTTTTTTATTTTAACTTAAATTAATATATTAGGAGACATATGAAACCAACAAAATTATTTGCATTAGGTGGAATGCAAGAAATAGGTAAATCTACCCTTATAATAGAGCACGAAAATGACATAGTAATAATTGATGCAGGTATTAAATTTGCCGATACCTTTGCTACTGGAATTAAAGGAATAATTCCTGATTACTCTTATTTAAAAGAAAATCAGCACAAAATTAGAGGTTTATTTATAACTCACGGACACGAAGATCACATTGGTGGTGTTACTTATCTACTACAAGAAGTTCATATTCCTAAAATTTTTGCACCAAGAATTGCTATTCAATATTTAAAAGCTAAATTTGAAGATAGAGGTATTAGAAAAAAAGTAGAGTATGTAGAAATTGAAAGAGATGCTGTTCATACTTTCAATACACTAGAAGTAGATTTTTGAACTGCTCAACATTCAATTCCTGATGCTTTTGGAATAAGAGTTAAATCTCCAAATGGTTCCATTATGTGTACCGGAGACTTTAGATTTGACTATACACCCATTGGAAATCTAACCGATTTTAGCAAACTAGAACAAATAGGTAAAGAAGATTTAAGTGTGCTTCTTTCCGACTCTACAAATGCAATGAGACCTTTTCATTCACCAAGTGAAAAAGATATCTTAAAAGATATAGAAGCTCATATGTTAGATGCTAAAAAGAAAATAATAATTACTGCTTTTGCTTCTAACTTAACCAGAGTTAAAGTTATTATTGAACTTGCTGCTAAACTTGGTAAAAAAGTTGTAACTTTTGGAAGATCAATGGTAAATGGAGTACAAATAGGAAGAAAAATGGGATATATTGATGCTCCTAATGATGTTTTTATTGATAAGAAAAACATTTCAAAATACCAAGATAACGAACTTGTTATTTTAACCACAGGTTCACAAGGTGAACAGATGGCAGCTTTAACTAGAATGTCACTAGGAAAACATCCTCAAATAACCCTAAAACACGGGGATATGATCATTTTTTCTTCTTCTCCAATCCCTGGAAACAGAATCAAAATTGAATTATTAGTTAATAAACTATATAAAACAGGTGCTATTATTAAAGAAAATGGGGTTGATGGTTATCTCCATACTTCAGGTCATGCTTATAAAGAAGAACACGAAAAAATCTTTAGATTAACCAAACCAACATACTTTGTTCCTTACCATGGAGAATTTAGGATGTCAGTAGTTCATGGACAAACTGCCATTGAAAACGGAGTAAATCCTAATAATGTAATAATTCCAAGAATAGGTGAAGTATTACATTTAATAAACAAAAAACTCGTAACTACAAAGGAATTTATTAATCCAGGACCAATTTTTATTGATGGAGATGTGGTTTCCAAAGTTAATGTTTCTTTAATGAAAGAAAGAGTTGCTTTAGGTGAAAATGGTTTTGTTTATATTGCTATTGCAATAGATAGAAATAAAAACATTATAGTAGGAAAACCAAGAGTAGTTTCTAGAGGTTGCTTCTATGTTAAAACATCAACCGATTTTGTTGAAGAAATCAAGAGATTAGTTCATGGAGCTGTTTTATTTACAATCAAAAATAAAGAAGATTGAACAGTTCCTGAATTAAGACAGTTAATAAAAGATCGTTTAATTCCTTTCTTTTATAAAGAAAAAAGAAGAAATCCTATAATTATTTCTTCCTTCTTATTTACAGATGATAAGAAAAATCCTTTAGAAGGATTTGAAAGGCAAAAAGAAACAGAAGAAGATAATGAATTTGTTGATGAAGACGATTTAGATGAATAGAAAAATAACACTTTCTCAAGTGTTATTTTCTTTATTCTTCAATATCTATTTGTGCCAGTTCAACAACTAATTCATCTTTTGAAATTGTTAATGAATCATTTTTTAAATCTTGTTCAATTTGTTCTAAATATAAAGCTTTTTGCTTATTTGTTTCTCTTTTTTTAGAAAAAGCAAATAGTGTGGCTGCCGCTGTTAAAAATGCCATTATTGTAGTTATGATTGAAATGGTTACAAATAATCAAACTGCTGTTAAATTTGGGTTTTTAGCAATAGCATAAGCAGATAACAATCCATTAAATGCACTCATTAAAATTAAAGCAATACTTACAATTAAGAAAGTTCATTTGGATCTTAAATACTTAGTAGTTAAACTTTTCATACTTTTTTTAGTTCTGTTTATTTCATTTGAATAATCCATAATTATTCTTCTCCTTCGTTAAGTGAATATTTATTACCAAGTATTTCAGAAACTCTATCAAAAAATAATAAATCTTTATTTTTTGCTTCTGCATATTTTCCTTCATTTGCTTCAAAAAGAACTCTTTCTAAATAAATTAAATTATTAACTTTTTGGTTTCTTATTCATTTTTTCTTTACAACAAATAAAGCTAATAATCCATTTAAAATAGCTAAAGAAATTCCTATTCACAATGTGAAAATTGGTCATTGATCTACTATTTTTCCATCAACTTCTGAAGTGAATAAAAGGGCAAATCCTTTAAATTCTTCTAATCTAGAAGAAGCTAGTTTTGCAACTCCCATTAAACCAGAAAAGAAAGTAAATAATAATGAAAATAGAGCAGCTACTCAAAAAATTATTTTATAAATTTTTGCTTTTATATTAGTTTTTAAAGTTATATAATCAATAAATTCTTTTGTAGAATCAAATAATTTTACATTCATTATTTTCCACCTCCTAAAATAAATTTCTTGATTAATTGCCCTTTTGAAACTTGTTTTTTAGCTAAAAAATCTTTTTCAATTTGATTAAATTCTTTATCAAATTGTTCTTTTGAATAATTTTCATCTTCTCTTAATTTATATGTTATATATGTTATTTTTCTCATTGCTTGTTTATAATCTTTAAATTTCATTACTTCTCTATAAATAGATAAAAATAAATTAAATAAAAAGGTTAGAACGATAAAGGAAGCAAGTACAATTGTTAAACCTAATTCATCAAAAAATGATTTTCTTGTTTCTGCTGGGATAGAATTATAACGATTTACTTCTATAACAATAACTGTTATCGCAATTGCAATAATAGTTAAATTTAAAATTATTAAAGCTCATTTAATAAAATTATCTAAAATAGAAGAATATTTTGCTTCTTTTGCTAATTTTCTTTTTTTGCTTTCTACATATTCAAGCAATTGAATATTAATATTTTTCATTTTTCCTCCGACGGCACATATTATACTTTATTTTTTAAAAATAAAATAGTAAAATATATATGAGTTTTAAACTCAAATTAGGAGAAATTTTTTATAAATATGGATCAATTTATCAAAACAGTGAGTAACCAATCCCTATGGGGAGCAATAATTGCTTCTATCGGGATTATTACAATAGGTTACTTATTCGCAAAATTTAAAATTTTAAAACAAGAAGGTAAAGGAATTATAAATCAAATTGTTTTATTAATTGCTTTACCTGCTCTTGCACTAAACGGTTTTATGAAAACCATTACAATTAAAAGTTTAATTGAACAAGCTGTAATTCTTGGAGTCGCTTTTGCTTTTTACATAGTGTTGTGTATCATAGCACTAGTTTGAGTTAAATTTGTAAAAGTTCCCAAATTATCCAAATCTAAAGTTGTCAAAACTTTAGGTGGCGAAAATGTTACAGAATCAAGAGCTTTAGTTATTTGAATGATGTTAATTTTTGGTTCAACAACATTCTTTGGACTACCTATTATTCAAGCAGTTTATGACAAAAATGGGGTTTTAGCAGCCAACATCTGAAACATTCCATACAGAATTTTCCTTTATTCTCTATGTTTTATGTTGATGTCTGGTCTTAAATTCAATAAAGCAAACTTTTCAAAATCAATTAAAACCGCTTTATTAAATCCAATTGTTATCGCTACATTTATTGGTTTAATTTTATGATTAAGTCAATTAATTCCTGGTGGTACTTGAAATGTAGTAGATAAAAACGGTAACAAAACAGGAGTTATACTAGGGTGATTTGAATTAAGTAAAACTCTTCCTGCGTTACACAAAATAATTCAAACTCTTTCTGGTTTAGCTTCACCATTAATTTGAATAACAATTGGTATGACTATTGCTACAGTTCCTTTGAAAAACGCAATACAAGATATATGAGTTTGAATATTTGTAGCAATTAAATTAATAGCAATACCATCACTAGTTCTATTAATAATGTTACCTTTAAAATATACAGGAGTAGTTACTAGTCATGTTGCAAGTTCAATGGTTATTTTTGCTGCAGTTCCACCTTCAACAGTTGTTATTGCTTATTCAATGAAATATAAAATGCATGAAACTTATTCAGCACAATGTTCTGCTTTAGCAACTCTTTGTGCTATTGTAATGATGCCTGTTTGAATAGTTGTTTTAGGATTGGTATTTTAATGGCAAATATAAAAGTTATTTGTTTTGGAGTAAGAGAAGTGGAAAAAAAAATTTTCCACAAATTCAATAAATACAATTATGAATTAGAACTTCGTTCTGACTCATTAAATGAAAATACTGTTGATAGTGTTAAAGGTTTTGATGCAGTTATCACAAGAGCAAGCGATAAAGTTAATGCTGCTGTTGTAGAAAAAATTCATTCTTTTGGTATTAAATACATTTTAGCTAGAATTGTGGGTACAGATCATATGGATTTAGAGAAAATGAAAGAACTAGGAATCAAATCAGCAAGAGTTCCTTCATATTCTCCAACAGCTATTTCAGAATTAGCATTTTCACTTGGTGTAATGTTAAATAGAAAAAGTCTTCACTTTGCTCACAAAGGTTATAATAACGATTTTACTGTTGATCCTTTTGGTTTTGCAAGAGAATTTAAAAACACCACAGTAGGAATTATCGGAACAGGAAAAATCGGATATTGAACTGCTCACTTTTTTAAATCAATAGGTACAACAGTTCTAGGATTTGATCCTTTTCCAAATGACAAAGCAAAAGAAGTGCTTGAATACACAAATTTAGACGACTTATTAGCAAAATCAGATATTATTTCATTTCACATCCCTTATATTAAAGGTCAAAATGATAAAATGATAAATAAAGATTTTATTTCCAAAATGAAAGATAATGCTATTTTAATTAATACAGCTCGTGGTCAAATTCAAGATGAAAATGCTTTATTATGAGCTCTAGAAACTAACAAATTAAGTGCTATTGCTACAGATGTATTTAACAACGAAGGTGAAATTTTCTTTAAAAAACATCAAAAAGAACTTCCAAATGAAACAGTTCAAAAATTAATGACTTACTATCCAAGATTTGTTGCAACTCCACACATAGGTTCATATACAGATGAAGCAGTTGCAAATATGGTTGAACAATCTTTTGATAACTTAAACGAATTTTTAACTACTGGAGATTGTAAAAATAAAGTTTGCTAAAAACAAAAAGTTAACAATGATTTGTTAACTTTTTTTATTCTTTGCTTATAAATAACCTTATTATCCTATACATAAGTCATAAGTTATCTAAATATTTTGTTTCTTTTAGATAAAGATTTTCTTTTAAATTAGAAGGTGATATTAGTTGTGCTTTTGCTTGAATTATTTCTTTATCAGAAATTAAAGCGTCTTCTGACACAAAATCTATTAAATTAATTTTGTCTACCATTTTTTTATAATTATTTTTGTTTAAATATAAAGAATTAATGAGTAAACAAAGTAAAATATGAAATTTTAAGGTTTTAAAATTATTAATTTTTTGAATATCTATTTTATCAACAAATAGTTCTTTAGTATTTGCTAAAAGTATTTCAATATCTTTATATTTATAAATTTTATCTTTTTCTATTTCTATACAAAAATCCTTTATTTTCCCTTTCAAATCGTAATTTTTATCATCAGAAATTAAAGTGATACTTTTTATTATAAAAAAATCATCGAAGTATAATTCTAAACCTTTTTCACCTATAAAAATTACTTTATCTAAATCTAAATTAGATTCTATAAAATTTAGATTTTTTCTGTTTTTAATAAATTTAAAGCAATTAATTACTGAACCAATCCTCAAAGAAAATAAATTTATTAAAAATATTAAAGCAAAACAAATTAAATCACTTCTATTTTCATAATAAAAATATAATAGTCCAAAAATCATTACTCTTCTTAGTGCTGCAAATAAAAAGAATATGGAAAATATAAAACAAAATACAATAACATATATAACTACTTCTTTGTGTGGTACTTCATTAAATTTGATTATATAAAATACAGATAAAAATAAGGTTAAAATGAAAATAAAAGAATCTATGAAAATAAAGAAAAATAATTTAAATCTCGAACTTAAATAAGTTAATTTTTCAACTTCATTTTTTAAACTAAAGAAGTTTGTCTTCATAATTTCCCCTCAATCTTTTTCAATTAAAATTCATTATAAAAAACATTTTTACTTTATTTGTATAGTCATTATAATCTATTTCTTTATTTTTTAAAATCTGTATTTTAATGGTTAAAATTAAAATGTATTTTATTAGTATTCACAATATAAAAGGAAAAAATAAAATTGGAAATAAATAAAAAAGAAGTGAAGTAATTATGCCGCTTGCAACTAACTTATTATAAATTTCAGTCCTAAAAATTAAATCTATTATAAGTAAAATTAAAGGAAATATAAGGATTAAAAAATTAAAGCTTAAAAAGAATATAAGCCTAAAAAATGAATAATCATTATTTATTCATTTTAGTGTTTTTTTAATTTCGTTGTTGTTCATAATCCTCCTTTTTTTTCATAATATATGTAAATATATTATATCACTTTTAAAAAAAAAAAAATACCTTTTTATATAGGTATTCTCTTTATAAAATTAATTTTTGTTTTTTGAAAAATACAAATTTAGTGTGTATCATAATGTTATTTTATAAAAATCTTTTTCTTTTCTGTTTATATAGTTTTTATCTTTAAAAATATATGTATTGTTTCCAAATAAATAAATAACAAAACAAGAAAAATAAATATTAATTAAGGAATTAAATAATTCAGCATCAGTCATTTTTTCTTTTTTAATTAACTCAATTTGTTTATTTAATCTTTTTATTATAAAATCTTTTCTACTTTTGTTTTTTCTATAAAAAGTTAAGTTTTTGTATTTTTCTAAGTCTTTATTTTGTTCTCAAAAATTAATTAATTCTTGGATTGGATTTTCTGTTTTTTCTTTGCTTTTTGTTTTTTTAGAAAGTTTTATCTTATAAATAACAAAAATTAATATGAAGAAAATTATAAACAAAATACTAAAAATAATCGATAAGATTCAATATACATTATTGCTTTCTTGATTGTAAGATTCAATTGTAGACATTACTATAAAAAATATAAAAAAGGAAATATTAATAATGATTTCTCAAATATCTATAAATTCAATCGAACTATTTGTATTTTTTGTATTTTTTTGCACTTCTCAAATTCTTTTGTCTATTTTTTCTAAAAAAGTTTTTTGTTTATAAGACACAAAGAAAAATAATGAATTTAATAATGAAAAAAGCATAAATGCTAATAATGTTAATAAAAATGATTTCATAATTAAAATAATAGAGATAAAATTGATGTTATTGATAATACAGCATTAAAAGCTGCAGAAAATCCATATGTTGATGCAGAAATGCTTGTACCACTAGCAATTAAAATTGGTTTTAATATATTAGAAAAGATTTGTCCTAAGGTATAAATGGATGTTTGTTTCTATAACTATAAACTTTATGATTTTTTTTCTCTATTCTATTCATTTCTCTCCTTAAAAGAATAAATTTTATTTAGTTTCTTTTTTCATTATTTTTTTAAAGAAAGTTCAATCTTGTTGTTCTTGGAAAACTTCTCTTGGTTTTCTAAATTTAATTTTAGGATTTTTATTTTTTTCATTAAAATTATCAAATTCTATAGAAGATAACAATACATAAATAAAGTATGCTAAATAAGTAAGTAAAGGAACTAAAACTGATAAAGTTACTATATTTAAAGGTCATCTTGTTAGTTTTCCCAAAGTCCCTATTCCAGTTCTACCAAGGTATAACCAATTAGGATCTAATGCTATTTTTAATTTAGGGTTGTCTATTTTTTGTAAAATTTCATACATTATTCAAGAAACAAAAAATATTACTATTCCTAAAATTAACATCATTACAAGTCCTTGTGTTATTACTGTAATGTTTATTTTTGCTTTTTTGCCATATGCAATATGTGTTAGAACTGGGATAAAAATTACAAATCCATGAGTTAATATAAAATCTCAGTAAGCATAAGTGTCATATCCAGAGTCAAACCCCGCTCTTTCATATTCTATTGTCCCTGGTTGGAAAGAATTATAAATTCTGTCTTGATTAATAAATTCGGGAACAGGTCCTAAATTTACAAATAAAAATCCTACTATTCCACCTAAAAAAGCTAATATACTAATATATTTAATATTGTGTGCCTTTTTGAAAAGGAAAATAAATCCAAAATAAACTATATAAAATCTACATAAATGTAAAGGAATTAATTCTCATTTTCAAGGATAATCGCGAACCAAAAATAAAATTATTCTAAAAATATTAAATATTATTACAAAAGCACCTATCACCATAAATAATTGATCTTTGTTTAAATTTTTTAAATATTTTTTGTCTGGGTTTGAATTGAAATGGTTATATATTTTTGATTTATAAATTCAAACAAAAGTAGTTGCTAAAAGAATTAATGCAAAAATTGAATAAAATAAAATCTTAGACTCTGCAAATGTAACTACATTTCTTCTTCAATTAAAAAAATCTAAAAATTGCATTTTTTCTCCTTTCAAATTTTTGTATATAAATTATAATACTATTTTTTGTTTTTAAAATCAAATATTAATATATAATATAAATGCCATTAAAACAAAAACCTTGTAACCTGGTCAGGACAGAAATGTAGCAGCCACATCGAGAAGTGTTGTGTTTAGTGGTTTTTTTATTTTACTTAAAAATCTTTTTCAGTAAAGAAAACTTTTTGTTATTAAAAGGTTTTTTTACCAAACTTAAAGGTTTAAATACAAATTTATTTATAAAAAAAGATTTTTGATGGCTAAAAGATTTAAAACCGCTATATCCCCTGTATTTCCCTAGTCCTGAATTTCCAATGCCACCAAAAGGTAAATATGAATTTGCCACATGTTCTGTTGTGTTATTTATAATGATTGCTCCTGCTTGTAATTTTTTTATTTTATTAATAATTGATTTTTGTTTACTAAAAAGATAAAGAGCAAGTGGTTTTTGTTGTCTTTTAACAATATCAATTGCTTCTTCAATAGTTTCAAAAGAAATAACAGGCAAAATTGGTCCAAAAATTTCTTCTTGCATTATCGCATCATTTAATGATGCTTTATAAATAAAAGGTTCTATTATTTTCATTTCATGATTAGTTTTTAACTCGGTTGAAATAACTAATTTCAATAGTCTATTATAATGTTTTTCACTAATGATTTTAGGTTCATTTTCGAGGTTATTTTTTAGTTGATTTTGTACATATTCTCTGTATTTTTGTATAAATTCATCTTCTATTTTTTTATCTATTAAAACATAATCATGAGTTGTACATGTTTGCCCTGAATTTAATGATTTACCATAATAAATTTTTTCAACAACTTTATCTAAATTTACATCAGAACAAATTATAGTTGGTGATTTACCACCTAATTCTAAAATAGTTGGAGTCAAAAATTTGGAAGTTTTTTCTAAAACAATTTTTCCTACATTTGTTGATCCAGTAAAGAATACTAGATCAAACTTTTGATCTAAAAGAAAATTAGATGTTTCTAAAGAAGAATCAGCACAATAAATGATTTTATGATCAAAATTTTCATTAAAAAATTTCATTAATCATTTAGATGAATATTCTGAAAATTCAGAAGGTTTTAATATTACCCTATTTCCTGCGCCAATAGCATTTATAATAGGTACAATAGAAAGCATAATCGGATAATTTCAAGGGCTAATAATCAAAGTTTGTCCATATGCTTCATATTTATAACTTGATTTAGATGGAAATAAATAAAAAGGTGTTTTTACTTTTTTAGAACGAGCTCATTTTTTTATATTTTTTACATATAGATCTATTTCTTTATAGATTAAAGCAATTTCGGAAACAAAGGATTCTACTTTATCTTTGTTTAAATCTTCTTTTAACGCTTTAAAAATTTCTTCTTCTTTTTCTTGAATAAATCTTTTAATTTTCTTTAAAATTTCAATTCTATCTTTAATACTTAAAGGACCAAAATAAAAAAAATCTTCCCTTTGTAAGTGATAGATTTTTTCTAATTCTTTTTGATTTATCAAATTTTTACCCTTTTTTCTTTTGGTATAAACATTTTATCGGATGAAGAAATTTCATAAGTTTCTAAAAATAAATCATTATTTCCTAAAATAACATTAGCACGTACTTTTCCTGGTGAGTGAACATCTGATTCCAATTGTCTTTTTGCTGCACCTTCTTTTAAAATAATTCTTCAACTTGTTGCTCAGCTTTCAAAAAAGTTTTTGGCATCAAAATCTTTTTCTTGTTTTGCCGCTTCTAAAGCGCAGTCAAAACCACCTAAATCTGCAATGTTTTCAGAAACAGTCAACTCTCCATTAACTGGTCCAAAGTCTGTTTCCACTTTATCAAATAAATTAATGGTTGCTTGTGTTCTTTTTGCAAATTCTTCTCTATCTTTATCAGTTCATCAATTGTTTAATTTTCCTTTTTCATCAAATTGAGCACCGTGATTATCAAAACCATGAGAAATTTCATGAGCTATTACACAACCAATAGAACCATAATTATAAGATGATGGTCTATTTAAATTATAAAAAGGATCTGCTAAAATAGCTGCAGGGAAAACTATTTGATTTTTTAATGGATTGTAATATGCATTAACTGTTGCAGGAGACATTGATCAATATCTTTTATCTTCTGTTTTGCCAAATAAAGACAATGCATATTCAACTAAATATTTATTAAATTTAAGTGCGTTTTCAAATAAATTTCCACCTTCTTCATAAGTTTTAACTTTAAATTTTGAATAATATGGTCTAATCACTTCTGGAAAACCAATCATAACTTGAATAGTAGATAATTTAGTTAATGCTTTTTGAATAGTTTCTTTACTCAATCAAGTATTATTATTTAATCTCATTTTATAAACATTAATCATATTAGAAACCATATGTTCAATATTTTCTTTTGCTTTTTTACCAAAGTAATTTTCAGCATAATACATACCTAAAGGCATTCCAAAATATTCATTTGCCATATCAAAAGCAAAATTTTCTAAGTTTCTATAAGTTTCAATAGAATAAACTTTTCTACCAAATTCCCCAGCTTTAATTCTAATTTCTTCACTTAAAAATTTAGTTGTTTGTAACAAGTTTCTTATAAATAAAAATGATTTATAAAATTCAAAATTTTCATTGCTAAAGATTTTGTCAAAATTTTCATAAAGTCTTATATTTGAAACAGAAACTGCTTCCACATTTTGTGAAACTAAACTTTCTAATAAATCAGAAATAATAAACTGTTTGGTATATGAATTATATTCTTCTTTTGATTTTAGATTATATAAAGCAACATAATTAGCTTGTTCTATTGATGAAAGAATATAATCTTTATAAATGTCATCAAATTTAATAGCATTTGATATTAATTTATTTGCTTCTTCTTCTGTTTTACCATAGTCTTTTAATAAAAATAAAACCATTTCTTTTCAAGTGTTTAATAATTTTTCTGACTCTTCTTTGTTTGAATAACTTTCTTTGTTTGGCAAGATTGTTTTAAAATCTCCAAATCAAAAAATTCTTTTTTCATTATCAATAAAATCTTCGTATAAATCTTTTTCTAAAGGTAAAAACCCGTATAAAAGTCAAAATTCTTTATCTTGTGAAAATAAATCTTTAAAGGATTTTAAACTTTCTAATTTAGTTAAATATTGTTTAACCGGTTCTCAACCAAGTTCTTTTCTTTTACTTTCATTCATTAACATCGAAAAATACTTAACATATTCCAACATCATTGAATTTTCATTTAAAGAACTTGTATCTTTAAGTCATTTTTTTGTTAAATCTTTTAAAAGTTTTTCTAAGTTTAAATCAAGTTCAGAAAAAACACTAATACTTGATTTATCTTCTGGTATTTTTGTGTTTTCTAATCATACTTTATTTATGTGACTGAAAAAGTCATCTTTTAATAATGTTTTTTTCATTTTTCCTCTTTCTTTTTATTTGTGGTATTTTATATTGTTTTTTATAGCAAATGCTCTATAAATTTGTTCAACAAGTAACACTCTAAATAACTGATGTGGGAATGTTAGTAAAGAAAAATTTATTTTTTGAGCATCTATTTTATCTTCAATAACCCCGTTAGAACCACCAATTATAAAAGTTATATTACTTTTATCAATTAAATTGGAAAATTCAAAAGAATCCATTTGTTTTCCTTTTAAAGAGCAAAGGAAAACTGTTGAGTTTTTTGGAATTAATTCCAATATTTTATTTGTTTCTTTTTCCTTTTTTATTTCTATATTTTCTTCTTGTAATTCCTTTATTTCTATTACTTCTATTTTTGAAAAAAAACTTATTTTTTTCTCATATTCTTGGAACAAGGTTAAATAATTTTTTTGAAGTTTTCCTACTGCAATAATAGTTATTTTCACTATTTATTTCTCATCTTTATATAGAACATTAACATTTGAATATCTGCTGGATTAATACCACTAATTCTTGATGCTTGTCCTATAGTGGTTGGTTTGATTTTAATTAATTTATCTCTTGCTTCATTTGCTAAATTATCAACTTTTTTATAGTCTATATCAGCTGGTATTTTTAATTTTTCAAGTTTTAACATTTTTTCTGCATCATGCACTTGTTTTTGTATATAACCATCCAATCTTGATAATACAACAAGTTCATAAGCAAATTTAAAGTTTTTTAATATTTCAAGATAATCTACATCAGGTCTTGAAACTAGTTGAAATAAAGATTGTCCATTAATTGCGTTGTATTTAATTGCTAAATCACTTTTTGAAGATACAAAAGTGTTTTTTAATTCTTCAATTTTTAACTCTATTTGTTTGTATTTATCAATAACTAAATTATACCCTTCTTTGCTTATCATATTAGCTTTTAAAGCATAATCTTTCATTCTTCAATCGGCATTATCGTTTCTTAATAATAACCTGTATTCTGCTCTTGAAGTTAACATTCTATATGGTTCGTTAGTTCCTTTTGTAACTAAGTCATCAATTAAAACCCCAATATAACCATCACTTCTGAGAATTTCAATTGGTTCTTCTTGTTTTAAATATTGAGATGCGTTTATTCCTGCTATTAATCCTTGTCCAGCTGCTTCTTCATAACCACTTGTTCCATTTATTTGACCACCAAAAAATAAACCATTAATATTTTTACTTTCAAGTGATTTTTTTAATTGTAAAGGATTTATGGCATCATATTCTATCGCATAAGCTCATTTAGCTACTCTTGCATTTTCTAAACCAGGAATCGATTTAACCATTTCTTTTTGCACTTCAATAGGCATTGAAGTTGATAAACCATTTATATACATCAAATCACCTTTGGCAGTTTCTGGTTCAAAAAATATTTGATGTCTTTCTTTGTCTTTAAAACGAACTATTTTGTCTTCTACAGAAGGACAATACCTTGGTCCAACTCCATCAATAAGACCAGAATACATACTTGATTTATTTAAGTTATTCAAAATGATTTCGTGTGTTTTTGGGGTTGTATATGTTAAAAAACAATGAATTTGCTTTTCGAGAACTACTTCATTTTTAAAACTAAAATGAAGGTTGTTATTTTCTAAAATTTCTTCTTCTATTTTAGAAAAATCTATGGAATCGGTTCAAATTCTAGGTGGCGTTCCCGTTTTTAATCTAATAAGTTCAAATCCGTTATTTTTTAAAAACATTGAAAGTTTATTACTTGTTCTTTGTCCATCTGGACCACTTTTTTGAATTTCATCTCCTCTTAAAATTCTCGAGTCCATATAAGTTCCTGTTGTTAATACTACAGCATTAGCATAACAAACATTCCCTTTTTCCGTTTTAACTCCTTTTACCAAGTTGTTTTCAAGAATCAATTCTTCAACAATATCTTCTAAAATATCGATATTTTCTCTTTGTTCAATATCTTCTAATATTACTTTTGAATATTTGTCTTTATCAATTTGAGCTCTCATCGCTCTTACTGCCGGTCCTTTTGATTCATTTAACATCTTAATTTGAATCATTGCTTTGTCAGCAAAAATACCTTGCACTCCACCAAGTGCATCTATTTCTCTTGTTATAATCCCTTTAGCAGGACCACCAATTGATGGATTACATGGCATTGAAGCTAGTTTATTTTTATCTAAAGTTACTAGCAAAACTTTAAAGTTTTGTTTTGCTAAAGCGTATGTGGCTTCAATACCTGCATGACCGCCACCAACTACTATTGCATCATATTTATTCATATTTTTATATTTTAAATTATTTAAGCAAATAAAAAAGAAGATTTTTTATTTTTTCTTCTTTTTATGCACTTACAATATGAAATAATTCATCATTTACTCAAACGATGTCTCCAACCTTAATTTTTGAACCTCTAGTTACTTCGCTATTGTCATTGATTTTAACTTGGTTAGTTGCTAAAAACTCTTTTGCTGCACCACCAGAATCAATAAAGTTCATTTTTTTTAATAGTTGGCTTAATTTTATAAATTCTCCTGTTATTTCTACTTTCATTTTTTTCCTTTCTATGTAGTTCCTATTAATTGTTTATTATTTTTATTAGAAGGTGAAACTATATAAACTTTTCTTATTTTTTTATCTACAAAAATATAAATCAAACCTTCATAAACTGAAATAGCATCTTTTAAATATCTATGATTTATAGAAAAGTTTAATTCACTATTAGAACTTTCAAACTTCATTTCTTTAGTTTTTACAGAAATAAACCCGGTTTCTTCTTTGTTTCCACTCATAGTAAATTCTTCTTGGTTTACACTAACATTTAATTTGAAATATTGATCATTGGATAAAATAGAAGCTTTAGATATTAACTCACTAAGTTCTTTTTTATCGATTTCAATTTTATAAACTAAATCATCTATATTTGGGAAAACATTAGAAATATCTTTATAAGGAAAATCAATAACTTTACATTGTATTTTTGTATTTTCAATAATGGTTTCTATTTTATTGTCTTCAACATAAATTTCTAATTGCCCTTCATAATCATTAGGGATAAAATTTTTTAAATTTCTAGCTATTATAGAAATATCGAATTCAATATGAGATTCAATAGGAAGTATTTCTGTTGATATTCTATATCTATCTGTTGCTGAAATTCTTAAATTACCATCCATAGCATTTATATTGATACAATCTAAAATAACTTCAGAACTATCGATTGTAGCAGCAAAACTAGTATCCTTAATTGCTTTTTTAAAGTCTTTTGAATGAATTGATATTTTTTGACCTGATAAATCGAATCTAATGTTTGGGAAATCTTCATCATTTTGGATATTAATTTTGTATAAATCATCTTTGTTTTTAATAGTTAAATTAGTATCTTCGATTTTAAATTCTAAAATTCCTTCAGTTTTTTTAATTATATTTTTTAACATTGAATAATTTATTAAAAAAGAACCTAATTCATTTATATTTTTTATGTTTTCAGAAGAAATATGTCCAATTATAGAAATTTCTCCATCTGAACCATATAAATATAATCCTTCTTGTCTTAATTCAATTTTAACACTTCTTAAAGAAGGGATAAAATTTAAAGTATTTATAGAAACACCAATTCTTTCAAATTCTTTTTCAAAATATTTTTTTTCAATTGTAAAATTCATTTTATTTTTCCTTTTATATTTTATTATTTTATATTTATTTTATTTTATTTTCTAATATATTATTATTAGCAATGTTAGTTTTAGTTAGTTTTATCTTTTTAACCTAAAAATAGGCAAAAAAGATGTTGATTAATTAAGAAACAGTTTTTACTTTGTTTGTTAATGAATTAACTGCATTTTTAAGTTCATGGGACGTTTCTATATCTTTTTCTATTTTTTTATAAGAAGCCATAATCGTTGAGTGATCTTTGCCACCTAAATAGATACCAATTCTTTCATAACTAAAGGAAAGCAGTTCTCTAATTAGGTAAATTATCATCGATCTAGCAATAACAATTTCTCTTTTTCTTGATTTACTTCTTACTTCTTCTTCTTTTACTCTGTAATATAAACAAACGCTTTCAATTATTCTATCGTGTGTTATTTCCCTTTCGAAATGAACGGTTTCGTGGAAAATATTATTAAGAAGGTTTTCATTGAAAGTTAAATCTTTTGGTGAGTTTTTTACAGAAAATTTAATTTGATTTAAAGCCCCTTCGATTTCTCTTATGGAGTGATAAAAATTTCTTGTTAAAAAGCTTAAAGCTTTGTTGTCTCATTTGTTCAAATCAAAGTTTTCTTGTTCGATTTTAAATTTTAAAATCTTGAGTAAATCTTCATTATTAGGTTTTTTTATTTCTAAAGTTAAACCACTTTGAAATCTTGTTATAAACCTATCTTCGAATCCACCTAAAAGTTCTGGTTTTTTATCAGAACAAATGATAATTTGCTTTTTATTATTTTTTAAATTATTAATAATATTGAATAAAAATTCTAGAGTTTTTACTCTTGAACCAAGCATTTGAACATCGTCTATTAAAAAGATATCAACACTTTCTAAAAAAGAAGAAAAATTGTTTATTTTTTCTATATCTTTTTCTTTTAATATTAAAGAAATTTGGTTAGTAAAGGCATCTGGGTTTAGAAAATAAGATTTAAGTCCTATTTCTTTTGCTGCGTTTCCTAAAGCGTTTAGAAAGTGGGTTTTTCCTAATCCTGATTTTGAGTGGATGAATATAGGAGTAAATTCTACTTTTTTAGTTTTTAACAAATTATCAGCTATTTTTATTAAATCTTCGTTAAATTTACCTGTTACTAAATTTTTAAATGTTAAATCTGGTAATAAATTATCTTTAAAATCTATGTTAGTGACAAAATTGTTAATATCTTTTGTGTTATTGTTGATAACTTGTTTTTCTTTTTCTTTATTCACAATAGTGTTTTCAAGAATGATTTCCACAGCTTTTTCACTTTTTAAAGTTTTAACAATAGCAGATGTTAAAAAACTCAAATAATTTTCTTTAATATCTTTAATAATCACATTGTTTTTAGCAATAAAAACCGCAGAAAACTCATTAATTTCTTTTAGTTTTAACTTAGAAAAATATGTGGAAAAAATAATAGAGTCATTAATCTCTTTTTCAATTTCTTTTAATATTTTTTTATTTGTTTTTAACAAATTTTCTTCATAGTTATTAACAATATTAGACATAGTTATTAAATAATAAAATAAAAAAATAAAAAATGTTAAAAAATAAAAAATAATTTTATAAATAATTTTAGAAATAACAAGATTGCCACATTTTTAAAACCTAAATAAAGGCAAAAAAAATATGATTTAACATATAAAATAATAAAAAAATTTCTTTTTTTCTTTTACAAAAAAAGTTGTGAAAAAAAGTTTTTTTATTTCCTTTTTAATCTTTATTTTGTTATAATTTTAATATTTAATTAAAATACATAAAAAATGTATCTTTTTATTTAAAAAAACTTTAAGGAGAGCATATGAAAAGAACTTATCAACCAAATAAAAGAAAACATGCTAAAACACATGGATTCAGAGCAAGAATGTCAACAGTTGGTGGAAGAAAAGTTTTAGCTTCAAGAAGAGCTAAAGGAAGAATGAGATTAACTGTTTCAGATTCAAATAAATAATTATGAAAAAAGAAAATAGACTTAAGAAAAATTGAGAATTTCAAGAAGTAATAAGTTTAAAACAACAAATTATCACAAAAAACTTAATTTTATATTATAAAAAACATAAAAATTTTCAAATTGGTATTTCTGTTCCAAAAAAATTTGCAATTGCTGTAGAAAGAAATTTTTTTAGACGTCAAATTAAAGCGATAATTTCAAATAAAGTGAATTTTATTGATTTACCTTTTCAAAATGTTTTAATATTAAGAAAAAGTTTTTTATCTTTACCTTTTTTAGAAAAAGAAAAGGAAGTAATAAAAATATATGAGAGGTTAAGAAGTGGAAAAGAATAAGCAAAAACCAAAATCTTATGACTTCTTCACCGGTAATAATAATTCTGAAAAGAAAAATATTTGAAGAAAAATTTGAAAATGATTTAAAGTTTTAATTTATATATTTATTTTCGGAGTTACTTTAACTGGTTGTATTCAATCATTCGCAATTAAAACTTCATCACATGCAGGGTCTGGGGTGGAATTCTATAATTCAAAAGAAGGAATTGCTCCAAATGCTGTAGTTTTTGAAAAACAAACCAATAAAGAAGGAAAAGAAGTTTTAAATATCAAAAAAAATAACGACAACTTTTACGTTTCTAACCAAGATAAGGAAAGAAAAGATGTTATTGAAGCTTTAAAAAAACAAGCTGAAGGTAGTTATGGACAATGAGGTAATTACAATACTTTAATAGTTTATCAAAGTGATAAACCAGTTGAAGGGCAAAGTAGTTATCAATATCCAAAGGGAGATAATGGAGAATTATTATACTTCAATTCCACAACTGAAAACTACAATCAAAAATTTAATGATTGAAAAGAAATAAAATTATTAAGAGAGTTTAAGGATAATATAAAATTAACTCACAATGCAAAATATGTAAATGAAAAAGATCCTTTTATTTATTCATATTTTGAAACGGTTAAAGATTATATTGTTCCAAATGAAGATTTTATAGAAAATAATAATAAATTTGCAAGAGATGTAATTCATTATTTAAATAATCAACTTGTAAATTTTGACAAATATAATAATAACAAATTAGAAAACGCTATTAAAGAAATAGAAGAAAAAGGTACTGGTGCTTCTGAACAATCAATATCATTAGTTAATGATTATTCAGCAAACTTGCGTGAAATTTTAAAAGCAACACATTATACAAAGATTGGTGATGGAATTGTTGCTTTTGAACCAGGAACTGCAAAAAATGCATCAGATTTATTATCATATAAAGGGGCAGAACCTCAAAAAATAATTGTTACTTGAGGTGATGCTTGACAACTCGGTCCTTTCTATGGGTTATTTATCTGACCGATGTCTAAATTAATGGCTGCTCTATTGGATTCTATGTCATTAGAAGGACTTCAAGGATGACCTGCTATTATCACTATAATAATTGCTGTTATTCTTACTAAATTACTTTCATTTGCATTTAGATTTAAAACTTTATTTAGTCAATCTAAACAACAAGAAGTGCAAGCTAAAAAAGCAAAAATTGATGCTAAATATGCACCTCATAAAGGTAATAAGCAAATGGAAGCAAGACAAAGACAAGAGATTGCAGAATTATATAAAAAGAATAATATAAGTCCTGCTGCTCAATTCCAAGCGTTACTTATAACAATGCCTATATTTGTTGCGATGTGAAGAATATTACAAGGATTACCGGGTATTAAAGCAACAACGTGATTAGGAATAAACCTTGCATCGACTTCTTATCAAGAATTATTTGCAGGACAATGGATTTACTTACCAATCCTTTTATTTACTGTTATAATTCAATTATTCCAACAGATTCTACCAAGAATTTTAAACAAAAAACAAAACAAACGACTTATCAATGCAGCAGAGTCGCAAGCGTTGAAAAAACAGCAAAAAACTCAAAATTACACTATGA
>NZ_JBTGVE010000018.1:0-19851 GCF_054343415.1 Mycoplasma sp. AC157
AATCTCTTACTAAAAAGTAAGCAAGAGAAATTTACACAAAATATCTTACACTACCCACTACTTACTTGTATTCAATTTCCTGAATTATCCATTTTTTCTAAAATTAAATCATAATCAGAAAACTTACTATTATTTTGTCTTGAAAAAGCAGTTTCTTTTTTAAGTTGTAACTCATTTATGTGTTCTTTTTCTCATTTTTCATTTTCAGAATTTATTCTATTTAGTTCTGCTACATTTGCAATAGCACCCCCCAAAGGACCTAAAAATCATCATCAATTTACTTGTGGATTATATTCAACTCTTTTTTCTTCATTTGCTGCAATGCTTGTTTGTGTTAGTGTTATAGGTACTAATATACCAGGTACTGCAGTTATAAATGAAATATTTTTTTTCATTTTTTTTAATACTTTTGATCCTTTTTTAATTTTTGACTTAAATTTATTTAAATCTTTTTAAATTATATCATTTTGCAATGTTTTTTTGGTTATAATATAATAAAAAAATAATTGCTTTTTTTGGACTGCTTTTAAGTTTTAATCATTTCAACCAACAAAAATATTACTTTAATAAAAGTTTTTATATCTAAAAATAATTTGCTTGACTTTTTAGGTATTATCTTATCTGCTAATTTACAACTTACAAAATATTTTGATTTCTTTTATGGAGCAAAACTATTTTTATTTAATACTTTTTATTTAATTTAATTATATTTTAATCAATTTACTTCTGAAGTAATAATAAAAAGTTCAAATTTTTTTATGTTTTTTTGAAAAAAATGATTTTTTTTAACAAATTATTTATTTTAGGTATATAATTATTTATGGTTGTAATCAACCAAATATTTTCATTTATTAAATTTAAAATTATTGTATTTATTTTTTTATTATTGTTATATTCTTGTTATTAGATTATTTTGTGTATACCCCCTATTATATTTTAGTCTCCTTTCTAAGTTTTTAAATCTTTTAAAGTGTTATTATAATAACTAATCTTAATAATTAAAAATATAAAAAAATTGAAAATCCATTTTGAAAATTATATTACGTTTTCAATATCAAAATCAAGAACAAATTTTCACTGTTTATCTGTTCTTGATTTTTTCTTTTTTTAGATAAATATAAACATTTTTATTTCTTTTTAATGTATAATTTTTATTAAATATAAAAAATTTTATTAAGGAGAAAAATGTCAAAAATTACAAGCATTCACGCTCGTGAAGTGTTAGATTCAAGAGGTAATCCTACTGTTCAAGTAGAAGTTAAAACAGAATTTGGTGGTTTTGGTTCAGCCATTGTTCCATCAGGTGCTTCAACAGGAACAAGAGAAGCTTTAGAATTAAGAGATCAAGATAACGCTTTTGCATCAAATTGATTTGGTGGAAAAGGAGTTATGCAAGCAGTTAAAAACGTTAATGAAAAAATTGCTCCTGTTGTTTTAGGAATGGAAGTTACAGATCAAAGAAAAATAGACTTAGCAATGATTAAATTAGATGGTACTCCATTTAAGAAAAATTTAGGTGCTAATGCTATTCTTGGAGTATCATTAGCTGTTCTTAGAGCTGCAGCAGATGAATTAGAAATTCCTTTATATAAATATATCGGAGGAACAAACGCAAGAAAATTACCAGTTCCAATGTTAAACGTTATTAATGGTGGAGAACACGCATCAAATACCATTGATTTCCAAGAATTTATGGTTATGCCATTAGGAGCAAAAACAATAAGAGAAGCTTTACAAATGGCTAATAAAGTTTTCCACAACTTAGCTAAATTATTAAAAAAAGCGGGACACGGAACACAAGTTGGTGATGAAGGTGGATTTGCTCCTAACTTAAAATCACACGAAGAAGCTTTAGACTTTTTAGTTGAAGCTATTAAAGTTGCAGGATTTACACCAGCAACTAAAGGTGAAAACGCTGTTGCTATTGCTTTAGATGCTGCATCATCAGAATTATATGATTCAAAAACTAAAAAATATACTTTTGGAAAATTAAAAGCAGCTATTGAAGCTAAAAAAGAAGGATTTGCAAGTTTAACTAATAAAGTTGAATTTACAACAGATGAATTAGTAGAATACTATGGAAAATTATTTGCAAAATATCCAATTATTTCTGTAGAAGATGGATTTGCAGAATCAGACTGAGAAGGATTTAAAAAATTTAATCAAAAATTCGGTTCAACTCACCAAATAATGGGAGATGATTTAACAGTTACAAATGCTTCTATTTTATCAGAAGCTATTGCACAAGGTTCAATTAACTCAATTTTAATTAAATTAAATCAAATTGGTTCAGTTTCTGAAACACTTGACACAATTGAATTAGCATATAAAGCAGGATTTACAGCTGTTGTATCACACCGTTCAGGTGAATCAGAAGATACAACAATTGCTGATTTATCAGTTGCAGTAAATGCAGGTCAAATTAAAACCGGTTCTTTATCAAGAACAGATAGAGTTGCAAAATATAATAGATTATTAGCAATTGAAGAAGAATTAGCTGAAGCAGCTGAATACGATGGAGAAAAAACTTTCCACAACTTAAAAAGAAATGTTAAGTAATTAAATTATTTTAATATGCCGCAAGATGTAATAAAAATTATTTTTATAGTAATTTGATTATTGATAATATTAAGTTTTATCATTTTAGAACTAGCTACTAATGGAATTTGAACAGCATTAACAAGTATAAGTGCTATCCCTTCATTAATTATCGCTTTAGCAACTAAAGGGGTTTATTGAAGTATAATAGCTCAAATTCTTACTTTTATTGTTGTTTGAATTATTATCTATTTTTCAACATATAAATTACTTAAAAATAGACTTTATTCTACCAAAATAGGTGTAGAAAGAATTCAAGGTTTAACTAAATCTAAACCTAATATTTTAATTGAAGATAGTTATGAATATGGAGAAGATACTCAAAATTATGGAAAAATTAAAATTGATGGTAAATTTTATAGAACTATTTCAGTTGAAGGTCAAGGAAAAATAGAGAAAGGAAATTGAGTAAAAGTTAAATTTGTAAAAGGAAATATACTTTACATAGAAAAAACAACTCAAAAGGAAAATTAGCATGATTTGAATTATTATTGTTTCCGTTCTTGCTATTGCCATAATTATATTATTAATAATAACTTTAATAAGAAGCATTAGAATTATTCCACAATCTGAATTTGCTGTAGTCGAAAGACTTGGTAAATATAACAAAACACTTAAAAATGGAATAAATTTCCTTTTACCTTTTGTAGACAGAATTGTTAAAAGAGAAAACTTTAAAGAAAAAGTTTTAGATTTCCCAGAACAAGATGTTATTACTAAAGATAATGCAGGAATAAGAGTTGACACAGTTGTCTTTTTAGAAATTACAGATCCTAAACTCTTTGTTTATGGAGCAGAAAATTCTATGAAAGCCATTGAAAACCTTTGTGCTACAACACTAAGAAATCTACTTGGTGAATTAGAATTAGATGAAGCATTAATTTCAAGAGATACTATCAACTCTCAATTAACATTAATTTTAGATGAAGCGTCTGATTCTTGAGGAATTAAAGTACATAGAGTAGAGATTAAGAATATTATCCCTCCTAAAGAAATTCAATCAGCAATGGAAAAACAAATGAAAGCAGAAAGAGAAAAAAGAGCAAATATTCTTGAAGCAGAAGGAAAAAAAGCTTCTCAAATCCTTCTTGCTGAAGGGCAAAAAGCTGCTAAAATTCTTGAAGCTGAAGCTGATAAACAATCAGAAATTCTAAAAGCTGAAGCTAAAAAAACAGCTGAAGTATTAAAAGCTGAAGCCGATCAAAAAGCAATTGAATTATTAAATCAAACAAATATTACAAAAAATATTCTTACTTTAAAATCTATTGAACAACTTGGAGTTCTAGCTAACGGCCAAGCAACTAAAATTATTTTACCACCTAACTTAGGTGACGTTGCTAAAACAATGAGTGTTGCTTCTGAAATATTTAAAGAAGGTGACAAAAAATAAAAACAAAAATATCAAACTAACAAGTTTGATATTTTTAATTTATTTTTTAAAACTAATTTGATTTGTCAAATGCATCAGAAGCAATACTTACTTTTTCTTTATCAATTTCATTAATATTATTTGTTTTTATATCATTTAATTTAAATGCTTCTTTACTTATTATTAATTTTGATAATGGTTCTACAAAGTGAACTGATGTTATTTTATTTCTTTCAAATGCTGCTTTTGAAATTAACTCCAATTTATTTGATTTAAAATCTAAAGAAGTAATTTCATTGTTAAAAAAGGCTGAAATTCCTATTGATTTTAAATTAGAATTTTCTGAAATAACAAATTTTGAAATTTGATTATTTGCAAATGCTTGCTTTCCAATATAAGTAACTGAATCTGATAAAATAACTTCTTTTATTTTGTTTGTTTCAAATGCATAATTACCTATTGTTTGTAAAATAGTTGCTTTTGAAAAATCTAATTCTTGCAACTCATAATCTATTTTTGATGTTGGTAATGTTCTATTTGTGAAAGCTGAATCTTCAATTATTTCTAAAGTTGGAGGAAAAATAATTTTTTTAAGATGATAAGAAACGATAACTTGGTTATCAACACCATCTTTTTTTATTGTTTCACTTAATAAAATTTCTCTACTTTTTTCACCAGCAAAAGCTCCTGTGTATATAGTTGTAATGGATTCTTTGCTCAAGTCTAATGTAAAGGTTTTATGTTCTTTATCAAATATAACATTAACAAATTCTCCTTTATCATTTTTCTTATTTACAAGATTCTCTCCTTGTTTGGTATTTGCATTATTGTCGCCACAAGAAACAGCGACGATAGGTAAAACTAATAATGGACTTATAGATAAAAATATTTTTTTCATAGTTTAAATTTTACACTATTATTTTATTTTCCAATTATAATTTAATAATATGTATAATTTAATTTCAAAAAATAAGCCTCAAGGCGATCAACCAAAAGCAATTAAAGAACTTTCCGACGGAATAAAAAATAATAAGAAATACCAAGTATTACTCGGTGTTACTGGTAGTGGAAAGACTTTTACTATGGCTAATGTTATCAAAGAAACAAATAGACCAGCTCTGATTTTATCACATAACAAAACTTTAGCTTCGCAACTCTTTTCAGAAATGAAAAGTTTATTTCCAGAAAATAAAGTAGAATATTTTGTTTCTCACTTTGACTACTATAGACCAGAATCTTACTTACCAGCTAAAGATGTTTATACAGAAAAATCCAGTAAAACAAACTGAGATTTAGAATCGATGAGAATGTCCACTATCAATGCATTAGTAACTAGAAGAGACACAATTGTTGTCTCTTCTGTTGCTGCAATTTACGGGGCACTTGATCCAAAAGAATATCAATCTAATCTATTTTATATCGAAGTAGGAATGAAATTAAATAGAAGTGATTTATTTAGAACTTTAGCAAAAATAGGTTATGAAAGAACTGATATTGATTTAGAACCAGGAAAATTTAGAACTAAAGGGGATGTTGTAGAACTTTTTCCTGTATGAACTGAAGAATTAACTATTAGAATTGATTTTTTTGATGATGAAATTGAAAATATAGTCTATCAAGAAAAATTAAGTAAAAAAACTACAAAAAAAGTTAAAAATTTTGTTATTTATCCAGCAAACTCTTATACAGTAACTAATGATACAATTGAAAGAGCTGTTAAAACTATTGAATTAGAATTAGAAGAAAGATTATCTTATTTTGACAAGGAAAATAAATTAGTTGAAAAACAAAGATTAAATGACAGAGTTCGTAATGATATTGATTCATTAAAAGAATTTGGTTTTTGCTCTGGAATAGAAAACTATTCAAGACATATGGATGATAGAAAAGAAGGCGAGAAACCTTATACACTTTTTGATTATTTACCTAAAGACACACTTATCTTTATCGATGAGTCCCATATGACAGTTCCACAACTACAAGCAATGTATAAAGGTGATTATCAAAGAAAAAGAAATCTTGTAGATTATGGTTTTCGTTTGCCTTCTGCTTTAGATAATAGACCTTTAAAATTTGAAGAATTTGAAGAAATAGATAATCAAATTATTTATATTTCAGCTACTCCTTCAGATTATGAAGTTGACAAAACGCACGGAGAAATTACAACACAAATCATAAGACCTACTGGTCTTGTTGATCCAATAATTGAAATTAAATCAACTAAAAATCAATTAGAAACTATGTATAAAGAAATTGATAATCAAATTAAAAATAATGAAAGAGTTATTATCATAACAGGAACCAAAAGAATGGCAGAAGAGTTATCATCTAATTTTAGAGAAAAACACTATAAATCAGCTTATATCCATTCTGAACACAAAACTTTTGAAAGAAATGACATATTAAGAAAATTACGTAAGGGAATTTACGATGTTGTTGTGGGAGTTAATCTATTAAGAGAAGGTATAGATTTACCGGAGGTTTCTTTAATTATGATTCTTGAAGCCGATACCAACTCATTCTCCAGAACAAAAGCTGCACTAATTCAAATGATTGGTAGAGTAGCTAGAAATGATCATGGTAGAGCAATTTTATTTGCTGATTCTATTACAAGTAATATTGCAGCTACTTTAAAAGATAATGAAGAAAAAAGAAAAATTCAAATGGAATATAATAAAAAGAACAACATTATTCCTAAAACTATTATTAAACCTATTTTTGATCCAATTCAATCAGTTGAAACAATTGATGCTTTAGAAAAATCTTCTAAAGTCAAAGATAAAAAAGAAAAAGAAGAAATAATAAAAGCACTAATAAAACAAAAAAATGAATATATTGCTAAAGATGATTTAGAAAAAGCAATTCAAATCAGAGACCTGATTTTAGAGTTGGAATCCGATCTCTAAAATAAAGAAAATTCCTTTATAAAAGAACAAATCTTATATAAAGGAATTTTTTATTTATAAAACTTTAGGATTAGAATTTATTATTATTTCTTCTATTTTTCCAGAAGCTAATTTAATAACTTTATTGCATAATTCAGCAACTGTCGGATCGTGAGAAACCATTACAATTGTGGTTCCATAGGTTTTATTAATATATTGTAATATTTTTAAAACTGCTCTTGATGTTTTTTCATCTAAAGCACCTGTAGGTTCATCAGCAAAAATGATTTCTGCATTTTTTGATAACGCTCTTAAAATGGAAATTCTTTGTTGTTGTCCACCAGACATTTGAGAAGGATATTTATATTTAATTTCTTCTATTTCAAATTCTTTAAAAAGGTTATTAATATTTAAAACTTTCTTTTTATCTTTTTGTAAATATGCACCTGTTTCAACGTTATCATAACCATTTAAGTTTTGCAGTAAATTATAACTTTGAAAAATAAAACTAACATTTTCTCTTCTAAATTTTGTTAATTTTGAATCGTTGTAATATGTCAAATTATTATTTGCAACAATCACTTCACCTTCTGATGCTCTATCTAAACCAGAAATAATGTTTAATAATGTAGATTTTCCTGAACCTGATTTTCCAAATAAAACAGCAAAATCTCCTTTTTCTATTTTTAAAGTAACACCTTTTAAAACAGAAGTTATTATCGAACCAGAAAGATAAGATTTTTTAACATCGAAAATTTCAATGATATTATTTTCTGTATTTTGTGTGATCATATCTTTGTGTTTTTTCTTTGGTTTACTATTTGCTTTTTTGATTTTTTTTATTTCTTTTTTAGTAAGTAAAACTGCATTTTCTTCTTTTATTTTACCTTTTAGTTCTTTCTTATTTTGGTTTTCTGTCATTATTTTCCTTTCAATAAATAAATAGCTTTAATTTTATTTAAATTAATTCAAGCAATAAGAGATGTAAGTCCATAAACAAAGAATAAAATTCCTATTGCAGTTAAAGCATGTCATCATTTTAAAGTAAGTATTAGAGCAATAGAACTAGATGAAACTAAAAACGCATTAAATAAAGCAATAAATCCAATAACTAATGGAATAGCAATAATTGTAGCAACAATTATTAAAGGTAAATAAATTCCAAAAAATAGTTTTATTTTCTCTTTGTTATTGTATCCCAAGATTGAAAATATAGCAATGTTTTTTTCGTTCTCCGTAATTATGATATTTGAAATCATAATTAGAATAACAACAGAAACTAAAAAGAAAATAATAACTATAGATAGTGTTAATTTTGAAACTGTATTAGCAATATTATTAACAAAACCTATTTGAATATCTTTAGCATCTACATTTGTAGAAAGCGAATTATAAACATTTTTAGAATATAAGTCGATGAAATTATTTACACCTTGTTTAATTAAGGTTGCGTTTTCACTCTTAAATTTATCACTTGTAATATTCTTATAGCTTAAATCGATATTTTCAACATCAGTAATTGTTCTTTCTTTAAATGTTAATAATTTTTTGATTAATTCATCACTATAACCATTATTTTTTAATACACCAGGTTGATCATCGCTGTTTGAATATATTTGTGCAAAGGCTGTTTCATATTGTTCTTTTGTCTCCATATTAATTAGGTCTCCACCAAATCAATATCCAGAATTTGCATATAAACCAACAGAACCAATAGTTTGCTCTGGAGTAACATCGTTAGATAAAATACCATTGAATCCATCTTGATCTAGTTCACTTAATCCAGTTAAATGATTTGCTATTTTTCTTGTTGTAACTAACTCACTATTAATGAAAGTATTTATAATACCAACTATTTTAAATTTATATTTTCTAAAGGAATTTCCTTCTAAAATTCTTATATATCTATCAATAGGATTTTTAACTTCTAATTCAATTGTATCACCGAGTTTTAAGTTGTTTTTATTTAAAAATACATAATTAACAGAAATAGGATAAACATCATTAATTACCTGTGTTTTTTCCATTAATTCGATTAAATTAACACCTTTTTCATCTTGGATTGATACATATTTAGAATTGTTATTATAACCATAAATTTTTAAACTGTTTTCTTCATTATAAGAAGTATTAATATATGTGTATTTTTCGTTTGTTTGATTGTTAAATAAAATACCGTTAAACGCTATATAAAAATCATTAGAAGGAATTTTTTTATAAGCATCTACTAAGAATTTTCTATATAAATCTCTATGTTGAGAAGTAGTTATTGCTTCTCTATCATATTCTTGAGTTTGAACATTTCATACCATATATCAGAATTTACCACCAGTTGAAACATTTTCATTTTCAATGTATTTAAAATAGTTTTGTGGGTTTGCTTCTGTTCCTACAAATTCAAAGTTGTATTTTTTGCCTGTGATATCAACTTTTTCTACAAAATGAATATCTTGAGTTTTTTCTATTTCTGAAATTGCCATTTTAGAAATTTCTAAAGTTCTTGATCTTTGACTATCAGGCATTGAATTTAAAACTATATCTCAAGGTGAGATGGATAATGATGATTCTACTTGTAATTGAAGTGACGCTCTTGTTAAAATATGGGGATCATTTTCTTTTGGATTACCATTTTTGTCTGAATCACCATTTACAAGAGCTCTACCTGGTTTGAAGTAATTATTTGCTTCAACATTAGATTCAGAAGCAACCCCTAAAGGAACATATAAAAGATTTTCTAATTGATTTTTATCAAAAGTTTGATATTGTCCAGCTTCGATAGTAGGTGTTTCTAAATCTAACTTATACTTATAATTTCTCTTTTGGTATGTTTTATTTACAGTCTCATTAAATACTCCGTTTGAAGAAATTGAGAAAATGGAAATAAAGGCTGTTAAGGTTGTTGAAATCATTAATGAAATTAATTTTCAAAAACTATTTACAGATAATGAAGCAACAAATTTAGTTTTTACATTAGCAAATCTAAATATTTTTAGAAATACCATAGCAAATTTTGAAACATTAATTTCAACTATACCAGACATTAAATCAATTGTTTTTTTTCTTAAAATTCATAAAGCAGATAATATAACTAAAGCTGAAAGTAAGAAAAATGGAAGAATAATGGTTAAAACAAAAGGAATTCATTCAAATGATATACTCTGCGTTGGTAAAGTTCAATAAGATGAAAAGGCGTTTTTTAACACTTGTTGCAATGATAAACCTACTATGTACCCAACAGTTCCACCTATAAAGGTTGTAATGAAAGGGAAGGATATAAATGAGAAAGCTATCATTCAAGAGTTATAACCCTGAGCTCTTAAAATCCCTATTACCTTATTTCTTGTAGATATATATCTTTTTGTAATAAATACGGTAGAAATAATTATTAATATAGACATTAATGCAACCATATAAAAGTTAGCATTTGATATAAGTTGAATCAATGAAAAAGCTGTTGAAATTCTTAAACTTCTTTCTGGATTAATAATATCTAATTCATCTTTAGAAAAGACTTTTTTAGTTACTATATTTCCAAAATTAGTAGCTATTTCTCTATTTGTTTTTTCATTAAATTCTTGAACATTTGTTCCTGGTTTTGTTTTAACAAGTAAATAATCTTTTAAAGCACTACCTCTAAAGGATTCACGAGCTCTATCAAAACCTCATTTATTAACATAAACAAGTGCTTGATTTTTAATATTAACTTGTAAATTTTCTTCATTTATTACAGGGAATAAATAATCGATAGTTTGCTCATCACCTACTATTAAAAATTTAGAACCACTTACATTTATTATGTATTTTTCATCTAAACTATTTATTAGTTTTTCTAACTCTATATAACTAGAAGGTAATTTTTCTTTATATATTTCTTTATTGTTTTCATTTAAAAAACTAGAATTTACTTTTGCAACCAAGGAACGAACATCTTTAAATACTAAAAATTTATTTTCTTCTCTTATTATTGTAGAAGCATTAATTAAATCTAAAAAGATTTTATTAATGTTAATATCAAATAAAATGGTGTCTTGATTGTCAATTGAAAATACTTTTTTATTTAAGTAATCTACATAGGAAAGATCTAATGATAAACCTTTAACACTATGATTTTCTAAATGATATTCAAAAAGAGAATCGCTATATAAATTATAAAATCTTCCTTTTATTATATCTCTATAATTATCAGGATTTTCATTAATAATTTTTGAAAAATCAGTTACTCTATTATTTAAAACAAAGGTTAAATTGGAGTTATTTTCTGCATTATCTGTTCCTGCTGGATTCGAGGTAAATCAAGCTGCTACTATTGGGAAAATAACACTAGAATATGTTGATGATACAGTGTCTGATAAACCTAAAGAAGTAAAAACAGCAGATTGAGTTGTAAAATTCTTTCTTAAATTATTTAAAATTTCTCTATTTAAGTCACCTTTAGAAGCAAAATCGTTTAATAAATCAAATGATTTTTGTAAATTAACAAAGTAATTTGTAGCGTCTTTATGATATCTCTCATTTGTTGCAATTTGTGCTAAATTAGAAACTAAAGAAACTTTATTTAAAATAAGTCAATCAGCTAAATCTAAACCTGTAATAGCATTTTTCTTTTTATAAATTTCAGAATCAAATAATTTATTTATTTTATTTTTTCATTCATTAGCATCAGCAGTATTTGGTATGTTTTTAAATAAAGTATCTGCAGAATCAAAAGGTTGTGCTATACCACGTCCTATTGGTTGAATGTCTAGTCCTTTAGAGAAAAATGATCTATTTTCAAAGTTTTTCTTAGAATCATACAATTGTGTTTCAATTAATTCTTTGTATAAATAAGAATTTTGATTTTGTGCTTCTCTAAAAAAGAAATTGAAAACTTCTTTTAATTCCGTTGAACTCAATTGACTATTTTCAGAAACAAATTTAATTCAAAAATCATAAAAAATCAAACTATTTACAGAACTAGAATATTCAGAAGAATAAACAACATTACTTACAATTTCTCTAGCTTTTGGTTTTGCTGTATTAAAGGCTCTGTTACCTTGTGTGTTCTCAATAAAAATCTCATATAAATTATCTGCTAAAGTAGAACTAGTATTTGTATTTTTTATAACAAATGAATTATTTGCTTTAGTGAACTTATTAAAAATAAAAAGTTTTAATGTTTCTTTGAAAATAGAGTTTCTTTGACTTATTTCATCAACATCTTTAATGATATCTTTTCCAAAAAATAAATATCTTTTTATAAAGGAAATTTCCGTATTATCAAATTCTTTATCGATTAAAATTTTATTATCAACTTTATCAGAAAGTTTAATTAATTCTTCAAATTTAGCATATGATAATAACTCTAAATTTTGTAAATCGAACAAGTCAAGTTTTTCAGCATCTTTATCTGGTACTGAATAAGTTATACCTAATGCACCTTCTTTTTTGGTTTTACCAGATAAATTTAATATTTCTTCTATTGCTCTAAAAAGAGTATGGGTAGTTGCAGAATCTTTAAAAAATGTTGAAATAAATGCAGTTATTAAATTAGATGTTTTAAGAGTTTTAGCAACAAATAAAACTTTTTGCGGATCTTTTGATTCATTTACAAATTTATAATCTTCAAAATAAGTGTTTTCTAAAGAATTTTCTACTATATTTAAAAGTCTATCTTTATCTAAAATAGAAATTATTTTAGTTAAACCTGAATTTATGTTTTTAAAATTTTCAGAAGAATTATTTTTATCTTTATTTATGTTAATTTTGTCAAAAATATTAACTAAAGAAGTGGTGATTTTTTCTTTTAAAACACTTTCTTTATAAGAATTAATAATTTTATTGAATAAAATTCCTTTATATTTTTGCTCTGATTTATTATAAGCGGTAGAAAGTAAAGAATCAAAATTAATATTTTTAACTAATATAGTTGCACCTTTTTTAAATACATCAAAATCAATGGATTTAACTAATGGAATAACTAAATCTGAAACACTAAAATAATAATAAGCATGAGTAGAATCGTTTCTCTCTTGTTTATTTCATTTGTTTTCGTATCAATTGTGAATATCAGTTAAAAAAGATTTAAAATCAATTGATAAAATTATTGTTTTTAAACCATCAATAAATTCAATTGGGTTATTTATTATAGTTTTTAACTCTTCTTTTGTATTATCTTTTAAAATATCACTTCAAACATTAATTCCTAAATTAGAAAGAATTTGACCTATTTTATCTATGTTATCAATAAAATAAGTTTTTTGTTCATCTAATGTAGTTCCATTATCTCTAATTTTGTTTTGAATGTTTTCAAGAAAATTATTAAATATTTTGTTTAAAAATTGATCATCATTTTGAATAGTTGCTAAATAAAGTGACTCAAAAATCATTCTTTGCATTAAAGATTGATTATTTTTACCTTTTGTAAAAATATCATAATATTCAGTAACGAAAAAAGCATCTTGAGTTGCAGTTAATAGTTTATCTAATTCATCTACTTTTATGAAGTTTTCTCTAACTAATTCACTATTAACTATTGTTTTTTTAAGACTATCAAAAAGTGTTTTTACTGTTTTTGATGTTTCTATTTCTTTTAGTAAGGCGCTGGAAGGTGCTCTATATATGAAAGGAACATTATAAGTATTTGAAAAGTTTTCATCTGTTTTGTATCAACCATTTTCTCCTACAGAAACTTTTAGACCTAAATGTTTAGATTCCATAAAATTATTTAATTCTGTTAAAGTTAAAAACTCTTTATTATCAACTAAAACTTTAATTCAAGAATCTTGTTTTTTTTCATAAAGGGTATAACCATTTTTTGAATTTCCTACAGCAAAATTCACTGTTTTTTCTTTATTTTCTAAAATTACTACTTTTTCTTTTGAAAAATTTGCAGGAAATAAAGTTAACTTTTGACTAGAAGGAATATCAATAAATTCAATGGTTGGATTTAAGTATTTAGAATCAGGAACAAAACCTTGAAAAATGGCATTTATAATTTCTGCACTATATACAGGATTGAATTCATTTTTATCAAAATTAGGATCAGCATTAATAAATAAGTTACTTTTATGAAAATATTCATTAAAAAGTTTTCCCACTTCTTGCTTGTGGTTTGGATCAAAATATTCTTCATTTATTCCTGCATCAATAAATTGAAAAATTTTGTTTTCTCCTTTTTTTTCATCTATTGCTGTTGTAGTAATAAATCTTCTTCTACCAACTGAATCAACTTCTTTTTCGTTTTTCACATAATCAAAGATTTTGTTTTTTATTGTTGTAGAAACTGCATTTCTAAGTTTTAAATAAGTTAAATCTACTATTTCTTCATTGGATAAAGATGCTAATTGCTGTGAAGTTAAATTTTGAATATTATAATCATTTCCTAAATTTTCAATATCCTTAATTGATGTAGTTTTACCATCGGGTCCTTTTATTAATAAGGTTAAATCATCTTTTAAAAGATTTTGACTAATAATAACAGGTTCTTTATTTGAGATAGTTTTTACTATTTGCTTTTCTCAATAATGTAGCTTTTCAATTTTTTTAAATTCTTCAGGATCATTGTCTTTTAAATTTGCTAAATAATTAGAAAAATTTTTAGAAAAATTTCCTTTTTCTGGTTCAATATCTAACAAAGTAAAATTATGTAAAATAAATTTGGTTTGATAACTAACTCTTGAAACTCATTCATCTTTAAGTTTATAAACATTAGATTTAGAAAATTGGAAAAAATCTGGCAGTGATTTATGAATGTCGTTTTTTAAAAATAACTTTTTAATTACAGGAGCTGTATTTTCACTACCATTCATTAAACCATCAGGTTTTAAAACAATATTATAGTTTCAAACTTGTTGAGGAGCCGATCATTTTGCTATGTTATCTCAACTAAATAATTCACTTGTATAATCTTTTTTATAAAATAACTTTCAATTATTGTTATTATCTTTATGAACTCCGATTAATTTTGCTGTTTCATCTTCTGTTAATAAATATAAAATACCATTTCTTTCTCATGAGTTGATTTTAGAAACATCAAAAGTTGCTTCTTTGGTATTTAAATTAATTCCCATTCTATTTATGGAAGATATTATATGATCTTCACCTTGATTATGTAATAAGTAGCCTTCTGAACCGTTACTTGAAATGTTTATAACTTCAGAAATTTTGTATCTTTTGTCTAAAAAAACTGCAGTATTATCCTTGTTTAAGTAATAGGAAATTTCTTTTTCTTTAAATGTTCCATCAGCATTTTTTAAATAAGTTTTAAAAAATTTGCTATCGGTTTTTAAAACTTGAAATTGTTTATTTTTTAAATCAAAATTAAAATCTTTATTATCAATATTATTTATATTTTTATTAACTTCATATTGAAATAAAAAGTCTTGAGCACTTATATAATAATTCGCTTTTTCTCCCTTAACTCCCAAGTCAGAAAGCAAAATAAATTGTGATTTTATTTGAAAATCTAAAATTTCTTTTATAGCTTTTTGATCTAAAGTGTATTCAATTGGTGTTTCTTTTTTATATCCATTATCTTTAGCATTACCGCTAAAGTTAACATCTAAATCTACTGTTGAATCATGTAATTTAGAAACTGCATTATATTTATTTATTTGTCTATTAAAAGATTCTTTTACACTAAAAAGTAAAGTAAAAACACCTGTAGTTAAAAAAAGTAAAATAGATAAACTTATTGTTGTTATTTTATTTTTTGATAAAGATTTAAAAATTTCTTTTAATAATTTAAACATAGTAAATACCTCATTTTTTAATAAAATATAAAAAATTATACTATTTTTTTGCTAAAAATAAACTTTTTGAAAATTTTACTATTTTTTATAATATAATAACTTAGCAAGTTAATTTATAGAAAAGAAAGAAGGAAAAATGAAAGTTTTAGTTATAAAAGGTTCTATTTTATCTGGAGAATCTTCAAATTCAAAATTAATGTCAGATAAATTTGTAGAATTTTATAAAGAAAAAAATCCAACTCACGAAATTATTGAAATGGATTTAAATAAAGAAAAAGTGGCTTCAATCTCTTTAAATTCAGAAAATATGAAAACTTTTTGACAAGATGTAGAAGCAATGAAATTAGTTGATTTATTAAAAAGTGTGCAAAAAGTTGTTTTTTCAACTTCAATGATTAATTTCAACTATTCAGCAGTTGTAAAAAACTTTATTGATGCTATTTCAATGGCTAATGTAACTTTTAGCTATAAATACAGCAAAAAAGGAGAAGCAAAAGGTCTTTTAGATCATTTAAAAGTTCAAATTTTAACTTCTCAAGGAGCGCCTGCAGATTGATATCCTTTTGGAAACTTTACAGAAAATTTAAAAGGTTTTTGAAACTTTTTAGGAGCTAAAGTTGTTGAACCAGTTTGATTAACAGGTACAAAAGTTGAACCTTTCGCTTCTTTAAGTAAAGAAGAAAAAGTTAAAAGTATTGAAGATAAAATCAAAAAAGCTGCATTTGAATTTTAATTATTTGTTTATAATATATACATATGAATAGAAAAAAAGTTAAAATAATTCAATTACCAAATAATGTTCTAAGAGAAAAATCAATTGATGTTCCTTGACCATTAACTGAAGAAGATGAACTTCTAGCACAACAAATGATTGACCACATTGACTATTCACAAGTTGAAGGTCAAAAAATGTATAGACCAGGTGTTGGAGTTGCTGCTGTTCAATATGGAATATTGAAAAATATGTTCTATATTAATGTGAATAACGGTCCTGATGATATAGTATTTAGAGATATTATTATAAATCCAAAAATACTTGGTTTTTCTGAAGACAAAATAGCTCTTCATCATGGTGAAGGTTGTTTAAGTGTTAATGAAAAATGACCTCATCAAGAAGGTTTTGTTAGAAGAAGAAAAATAATTAAAGTTGAAGGTTATTCATATTTTAGTAAAGAAAAGAAAATATGAACCGTTTCAGGATATGTTGCAATTGTTTTTCAACATGAACTTGATCACTTACAAGGAAAATTATTTATTGATCATATTGATAAAAAACAACCTTGAAAAAAAGAAAAAGAACTTGAAACATTATAAGAAAGTTAGCATTTATTTGCTGACTTTTTTCTTTCCCAATTTAGGTTCAAAATTGCCAAATAACGCTGTTTTACAGTGGTTTTCGATTTTTAGTTTCCCAGTTTTCCCTAAGAAATTAGAATAAAATAGGAATTTATAAATTTTTACTATATATAGTAATTTTTATTAAAAAAAATAAAAAAATAATTGCACTTAATTGCATTTTGTGGTATAATATAAGGATGGAAAAGAAAAATTTAATATTATTTAATGTTTCAGGAAACAAAAAAGGTGTAATTTATAAATACGTTGGATGAACAACTGGTTTTGGAAAAGCACCAACAAGATGATTCAGTCTTGGAAACTTAGAAAAATTACTTGAGAAAAAAGAAAATGCAGTAGAAATTCTAAAAGAAAAACTAAAATCTTTTTCTTCACTTGATAAAAAAGAAAGAGTTCAGTCTGCATTATTAGAAGCTTTAGAAAGCGATGAACTTGTAAGAGTAAATAAAAATGTCGGATACGAACTAATTGAAGAGTTACTCAATAAACACAACATTTTTGAGTCTTTTGAGAAAACAAGGCATAAAGAAATGAAAAAAATCTTCAATTTTTTAGTTGCAAAAAGGATTTATAATCCTTCAAGTATTTTTTCTTCTTTTAGTGAACAAGGCGAATTTAATAGTGATATTTCAGCATCAAAAAATAGTTTTTATAGACTTCTAGATATTGTTGAAAACAATCAAGCAAATCTTGTAAATGCACTACATCAAATGGTATTAAAAGAAACAAATAGAAATTTAAGTGAGATTTATTTTGACTCATCAACTGTTTATTTTGAATCTTTTCAAATAATGGGTTATAGACAAACTAGTTATTCTAAAGATGGAAAGTTCAAAGAAGATCAAATTGTAATTGCCTTAGCATGTGATGGAAATGGAGTCCCTTTCCATATTAAAGTTTTTAGTGGTAATACTCCAGATTCAAAAACTATGATTGAATTCTTGCTTGAACTTGAGCAAATGTATAAAATTAAAAACATAACTGTAATTGCCGATCGTGGAATGAGTACGTCCGGAAATATCAGATTTTTAGAGCAAAAAGGTTATGGTTTCATCATTTCTTACAAAGCAAAAGCAAGTTCTAAAGAATTCAAAGAATATGTTTTGAACGAGAAAGATTATGTTTATGTAAATGATAATTTAAAATACAAATCTACAGATTTCCTTTCCGCTTTTAAAAACAAAAGGGTTACAAAAAATGTCAGAAGACGAATTGTAACTATCAGCAAATCAAGAGCTTTAAAAGATAGAGAAGATAGACAAAATTTAATTAATAATTTCAAAAAGAAACAAAATAAAGATGGAACTGTTGATTCTTCAAAAATGCTTGGAACTAAAAAATGTAAATACTTTACTGAAATATCAAAATTAAAATTTGAATTGGATTACAAGAAAATTCAAAGAGACGAAGAATTCGATGGTGTTTATGTATATGAAACTAATTTATTAAATTTAAGTGAATCTCAAATAATTCATTTATATTCAAAGCAATGACAAATTGAATCAAATTTTAGGAGTTTAAAAAGTTATTTAGCAATAAGACCAACTTATGTTTATTTAGATAGTCACATTGTAGCTCACACACTTTTATGTTTTGCTTCATTAGTCGTTTTAAAATTATTTATTCATAAAACAAATGAATATTATTTCAAACACAGAATTAATAACCATCTTACTGAATGACAATTTATTAAAATTTTAAGTTTAGTAAGAGAAGAAATATTTATAAATAACATTACCGGAGAAGAAATAGAAAGAAAAAGAGAAAAATCAGGAAGTGATATAGATCTTTGAAACAAGTATGATGAGATCAAAAAAATTGTAATTAAATCAGATAAATAAAAACCGTTTTGCCCCATAAAACAGGCGTAAACGGTTTTTTAATTCTTGAAACTGGGAAAGACGGATAAAACTGATGAAAACAACCATAATATCAAATATTGATACGATATAAAAAGAGTTTTATCAAAAATGGTATAAAGAAAAAACAAAAACAATAAAATCAACCAAAAAAATGGTTGATTTTGTGTTTTTTGCTATTAACCGGGAAACTCGGGAAAAGTGACATTTTATATCTGTAATTACAGATTTTTTATCAAATGCTTTGTTTTTTTTTTTTTTGTAGAATTGAGTATAAGAAAGGAGAATAATATGGATGTTATAATAGCAGTTACCGGTATTGTATGTTTTTTAGTGATTACTGGTATGATTGTTCTTTTTGTAATGTTTATTGCTAAAAAATTTGGTAAAAAAACAAAATCAAGTTCACTATACAATAATAAAAATAAAGAAGTTGAAAAAACAGAGCAAGATACTAAAAAATAACAATATCTTATAAATAAATTAGGTGGAGTAAAATCTACTCTTTTTTATTATTAATTTTAGGTAAAACCGGGAAACTCGGGTAAATTATTTATTGATCATATTGATAAAAAGCAACCTTGAAAAAAAGAAAAAGAACTTGAAACATTATAAGAAAGTTAGCATTTATTTGCTGACTTTTTTTGTTTCCCAGTTCAGTTTCAAAATTTCCAAATAATGCTGTTTTACGGTAGTTTTCACTTTTTAATTTATTTTTTTACTTGCTAATTTTTAATTTAACAAAAATTATAATTATTTATTTTCTTTTTCAGAACATTTATATTTTACTCAAACTCATTGACAACTAAAAAACAACATATTCTCAAATAAAAATGAAATTGTAATTATCTGATTTTTTCAGTTGTCTCATCACAATTTAGCTAATCAAATATTTATCAAAATTAGCATAAATCAAAGAACTATAAAAATTAATTTTAGTTTTTTTCTATTTAAAAATTTACAAAGATCACTATGAAATCTTTGATCTTTAATAAAATGAGGTAGTGTAAGATATTTTGTGTAAATTTCTCTTGCTTACTTTTTAGTAAGAGATT
>NZ_JBTGVE010000019.1:0-18864 GCF_054343415.1 Mycoplasma sp. AC157
ATTGAGAAATTTTTACACAAAATTTATTACACTTCCACCAAAAAAATGGTTGATTTTATGCTTTTTAGTGTTAACTGGGAAACTCGGGCTGATTTAAATCTTTTTTTCATAAATTCTCCTTTATATTTAAACTTTTTAAAATAGATCTAAAAATCTATTTGAATTATTATAGTTCTGTTGCAAGAAATTGATAACAAAATGCTATTTCTTATAATAAAATTCTTGTTTTTTGCAATTTTTTGCTATTTCTAGATAAATTATTTGACTTTTTTGCAAAAAGTAGTATTATATCCCCTTTAATTTAAACTGAATTAAATAAAAAACATTTTGTGATTAAACAAAATGTTATTTTATTGTAATTTTAGTCTTTAAAGTAATTAATTGGGTCTTGAATATCATATTTAGATTTTGCTTCATATTTAGAGTTTGTTCCTGCTGGAATTTTATGTCCTACAATAATATTTTCTTTTAATCCTTCTAATTTATCAATTTGTGAAGAAATTGAAGCGTGAACTAAAATTTTTGAAGTTTCTTGATATGAAGCGGCAGCTAAGAATGAATCAGATAATAGTGGAGTTTGTTTTGCTCCTTTAATTACAATTTGACCAAATGCAGGTTTTTTTCCTTGAGATAGTAATTCTCCATTAACTTCTTGATATTCAAAAATATCAACTAAAGATCCAACAAATAAGTTTGAATCTCCTGCATCAGTAATTAAAATTTTAGAAAGCATTTGACGAATAATAATTTCTATATATTTATCACTAATGGAAATTCCTTGCATTCTATATAGTCTTTGTACTTCTTTTAATAAATAATTTTGTACTTTACGAGCATCAGTGTAGTTTAGTAACTCTTTTAAAATAATAGGACCTTCTGTAATTTTTTGTCCTGGAGTAATAGAATCACCAACTTGTACTCTTAATTTTCTATTTACAGGGACATGGAATACTTTTTCTAATTCTTCACCATCTTTATTTATATAAGCAACTTTTACTAACTTATCATCTGTTTGATTTCTTTCTTTATCCATTAATTGATCAATAGATTTTACATAACCTTTAACTGGAGAAATTTGTGCTGGTTTTCCTCATGGACGTTCAAAAGCATCGATTAATTCAATCAATCTAGCAAAACCTCCTGTAATATCTTCAACCCCAGCAACCCCTCCTGTATGGAATGTACGCATTGTTAACTGTGTACCAGGTTCACCGATTGATTGAGCAGCAATAATCCCTACAGCTTCTCCGATTGCAACAATTCTATTGGTTGCAAGATCTTTTCCGTAACATTTTTTACATACACCATTTCTAGTGTGACAACTTAAAATAGAACGGATATCTACTTCTTTTATGTTAGCATCAATAATTTTTTGTGCAATTTCAGGAGTAATAAATTTATTATCTTCGATTATGATTTCGCCTGTTTCTGGGTGAATTACAGGTGAATTAGTATATCTTCCTTCAATTCTTTCGTATAAAGAAACAATTGTAGAATTGGTTTTAGTATCGATGATTTCTTTTACTAAAAACCCAAAGTCTGAACCACAATCTTTTTGAGTTACTACAATATTTTGTGCAACATCAACTAAACGACGAGTTAAGTAACCTGATTTAGCTGTGTTAAGAGCAGTATCGGTTCCCCCTTTTCTAGCACCGTGAGTTGAAGAATAAAATTCATAAGAAGTTAATCCTTCAAGGAAAGAACTTTTAACTGGAACTTCAACAGTAGAACGTACCACACGCTCATTTTCAGCATCGGCTTTTAATGTTTTAACGTTATTAGCCATCAATCCACGCATTCCAGCTAATTGAACGAAGTTAGAAATATTTCCCCTTGCTCCTGATTTCATCATCATAAAAATAGGGTTATTTGGTTCTTGTAAAGTTACTGTATTTAAGTCTTTTTGAATTTCATCTTTAATTTTGGTTCATTTTTCAATGGTTAAAATATATCTTTCATCATCGGTTAACATTCCCATTCTAAAGTATTTATTAAGTTTAGCAGTGTGTTCTTCACCTTGTTTAATAAATTCATCTTTTCTTGGAGCTAATTTAATATCTCCAATGGAAATTGAAGTACCTGAAAGCATTGAATATGTGAAACCTAAATCTTTAATTTTATCTAGAATTTCAGCAACTAAATTTGTATATTTAAATCAAATTTTTTCCAATAATTCTGCTTTTTCTTCTTTTTCTAACTCTCTATCAATGTTATTGTTTCTGTATTTAACTCTTTTATATATGTTTTCAAATTCTTCAATTGTAAATTTAGTTAAATTGGAAGCATGTTTGCTAGAAATTATTTCATTTTTGTAATCAATTAATTCTGAATAATATTGAAAAACATCTTTATAATTTTCATAATTTATTTTTTTAACAACAGAAGCTACATCTTCCATTGAAACCACGATATCAAAATTGTCATAAGTTTGTCTTATTATTTTAGCAATATGTTTTTTGTTTAGTGGTTCATTTAATGGTAATGCTTTAATAAATTCAGGAATGTTTCCATGTTTTTTAATAACATATTTTTCTAATTGTTTTTGTTGATCTGCATATAAATTATCTACATTTGTGTCAAAAACAAATGGGAAATTATCTGGAAAAGCATTGTTAAAAATAAATTTACCAACTGTAGAAACTACGTATCCTTGAACTGAAGTTTCTAAAGTTTTTTTAACTTTTTCAAAAGGTAAAGCAACTCTTGCGTGTAATGAAACAACACCAACTTCGTGAGCTCTCATCATTTCATCGTAATCTGCAAAATATCTTCCTTCTCCTTTTCTACCGCTTTCTTCTTGTTCTTCTTTAGTTAAATAGTATAAACCAAGAATCATATCTTGTGAAGGGTTAACAATAGGTTCACCATCTTTAGGTCCAAGAATGTTTTTATTTGCAAACATTAATTCTCTAGATTCTCTAATTGCTTCAGGAGAAATAGGAACGTGAACAGCCATTTGATCACCATCAAAGTCAGCATTGAACCCTGCTGTTACAAGCGGATGCAATTTAATAGCACGCCCTCTAACTAAAATCGGTTCAAAAGCTCTAATTGATAAACGGTGTAATGAAGGAGCACGGTTTAAAAGAACTAATTTTCCTTTAATAACTTCATCAACGTGTGGTCAAATGATTGGATTTAATTCTTCAATCATTTTTCTAGCACTTTTAATTGAAGAAGCTAATTCACGCTCAGTTAATCTTTTGATAATTCATGGTTCAAATAGTTTTGCAACCATTTCCCGTGGAATACCAACTTGGTTCATTTTTAGATTTGGACCAACAACGATAACACTACGCCCTGAATAATCAACCCTTTTTCCAAGTAAATTTTGTCTAAATCTCCCTTTTTTACCTGTTAAAGCGTCAGAAATAGATTTTAATGGTCTTCCATCTTTAGCCGAAACTGGAGAAGGACTTCTTCTTTGATTATCAATTAATGCATCTACAGCTTCTTGAATCATTCTTAATTCATTTTGAATTATCAAGATTGGAGCATCTTTTTCCATTCATCCTTTTAAACGGTTATTTCTAATAATAATACGACGATAAAGTTCGTTAATATCACTAGTTGAGTGTCTTCCACCATCTAATTGAATTAATGGTCTTAAATCAGCAGGAATAACTGGTAAATGTTTAATTAACATAGAAGTTGGTTTTTGTTGAGAGTTAATAAAAGAGTTAATAACTTGTAATCTTTTATACAATTTATCTCTTTCTTGAATTTTTGTTGATGTTTGTTTTTCAGGACTTAATTGCTGAATTTCATCAACTTGTTTTTTAACTTTATCTCTTTCTTCTTCAAGATTAATATTTTTTAATAAGTATTCAATAGCCGCTGAACCGGTAGAAATTTTAGCATCTGAATACTCTTCAATAATTTCATTTAATTCATAAAAATCAATTCCGTATTCTTTACCAATTTTGGAAGATGCAAGTTCAGTTAAATCTTTTAAAGCTTCTGATAATTCTTCATAAGCTTCAGTTCCTTCTTTATAACGGGAACGAATTTCAATTAATGCATCTCTATAAATAACTCCAGCTTCATTTAGTTCGATAATTTGATTTTTTGGTAATGCTTTGATGTCTCCAGATTCCAAAATAATGTGAGCTTTATAGTAAATTAAGGATTCTAATGATGATTTAGAAACTGCTTTATTTGAGTCTTCTGTTTTTATTCCAAGTAATTTAGAAATAATTGAGTGATCAATTCTGAAAAATCAAAAGTGCACAACTGGTGATTGTAACTCAATGTGTCCCATTCTTGATCTTCTAGAAATTTTTGGTAAAATTTCAGATTTTAATGCCTTACATTGATCTGTTGCAGAACAAAGAGTTCCTTCGTTGGATTTTTTATATTTTCTTCCACAAATTGAACATTTATAATCAATAATAGGTCCAAAAATTAACTCATCGAATAACCCTTCTCTTTCTGGTTTATATGTTTTATAATTAATGGTTTCTGGTTTAGTAACTTCACCATGTGATCATTCTAAAACATCTTCAGAAGTAGCAAGAGAAAGTGAAATTTTATCAATAGAATTTTCATCAATTGTTGCGTATTTTCTTGTAATTTTATTTGGTTCCTTCTTAATCATTAATAATCTCCTTCTTCTTCTTCAAAATTATTTTCATGAGTATCAATTTTTTCACTAATTAAATTATAATCATTAATAATTTCTGGTGAAAATTCGTCTTCAATACTAATGTTATTTTCTTCATAACTACTAAAATCTTGTTCAAATTCTTCGTCTTTTAGGTAGTTTTCTTTTTTGTGCACTTCTAATTTGATTCCAAGACCTCTTAATTCATAAGCTAAAACGTTAAATGATTCAGGCATTCCAGGTTTAGGAATTTTTCCTCCTGTTGCTAAAACATTATAAAGAATATTTCTTCCTTGAATGTTATCAGATTTATATGTTAATAATTCTTGTAAAACAGTAGATGCACCAAATGCTTCTAATGCTCAGGTTTCCATTTCTCCAAATCTTTGTCCACCATTTTGAGATTTACCTCCTAATGGTTGTTGAGTAATTAGTGAATATGGTCCAACACTACGAGCATTCATTTTGTCATCGACCATGTGTTGTAGTTTTAACATATACATAACACCAACTGATACTTCGTTGTCAAATGGTATTCCTGTAATTCCATCGTATAGTTTAAATTTACCAGAAGTAGGTAAGTTAGCTTCTTTTAAAACATTTGTTATGTCGTTATTTTTTACTCCGTCAAATACAGGAGAAACAAATTTAACATTAAGTTTTCTAGCAGCCATTCCAAGGTGTAATTCAAGTACTTGACCAATGTTCATACGTGAAGGAACCCCTTGTGGATTTAATAGAATATCGATTGGAGTTCCATCTTCTAAGTATGGCATATCCTCTACTGGTAATACAAGAGAAATAACCCCTTTGTTTCCGTGACGACCAGCCATTTTGTCCCCAACTTTTATTTTTCTTTTTTGAGCAATAAATACTTTAACAATTTTATCAATTCCGTCTTCCAGTGAATCCCCTTGTGCTCTTGAAAGAATTTGCACATCAATAACTGTACCAGCATCTCCGTGTTTTACTTTTAATGATGTATCTTTTTGATTTGAAGATTTATTACCAAAAATTGCATTCATTAATTTTTCTTCAGGAGTTGGATTATCTTCTCCTTTCGGACTGGTTCTACCAACAAGAATATCTCCTGTACTTACTTCAGAACCAACACGAACAATCCCGTTTTCATCTAAATGTCTTTTTGAACGTAAAGAAGCATTTGGAATATCTGTTGTTAGAATATCATCTCCTGCTTTTGATGCTCTAAATTGAATAGTTTGCTCTTCAATGTGAATAGAAGTAAAGACATCATCTTTAACTAATTTTTCACTTATAATAACAGCATCCTCGAAGTTGAATCCATGTCATGTAGAGAAGGCAACTAGCACATTTTTACCAAGAGCTAATTCTCCATTTTTAGTTGAAGGACCATCACAAATTAATTGTCCTGCTTCAACTTTATCCCCTACTTTTACTATTGGTTTTTGATTAATAACAGTTCCTTGATTGGATCTTTCAAAAATTCTTAAATTATAATCGATTATTTCGTTTATTTTGTCACTACTTTTTATTTTAATTTGTTGTGAATCGACAAAAACAACTTCTCCAGCTTTCTTTGCTTTTAAATTGGTTGCAGCATATCTTGCAACATCATATTCAGCACCAGTTCCAACTAGTGGAGTTTCAGATTCAATTAATGGTACTGCTTGTCTTTGCATGTTTGCGCCCATCAATGCACGGTTAGCATCATCGTTTTCTAAAAATGGAATGGTACTTGCAGCAATAGAAGTCATTTGTTTTGAAGCTACATCAATATAATCAACTTCTTCAGGTTTAACAATTAAATATTCGTGATCTTTTCTAACAGTAATTTTATCCCCTAAAATTTTGTTATTTTCATCAACATCAACAGAAGATTGAGCAAATTTAAAACCATATTCTTGCACTGCTGTTAATCAGTAAACTTTATCATAGTTAATGATTCCGTTTTCAACTCCATAATAAGGAGTTTGGATAAATCCGTAATCATCAACTTTCGAATAAGAAGCAAGGTTTAAAATAAGTCCAATGTTTTGTCCTTCAGGTGTTTCAATAGGACAAATTCTTCCGTAATGAGTTGCATGAACGTCACGAACTTCAAATTGAGCTGTATCTCTATTTAAACCTCCAGGTCCAAGAGATGTAACTCTTCTTTTGTTTGCAATTTCAGCAAGTGGATTAATTTGATCCATAAATTGTGATAATTTTGAAGAGTTAAAAAATGTTTTAAATTGGTTATAAATTGGTTTATTATTATGAATACTTTTAGGTGTAATTTTATCCATTTCTTTTGTAGATAGTTTTTCTTTTGCGTGTTTTTCTAGTTTAGTAAGTCCCACAATGAATTGGTTTTGTAATAATTCACCAACTCCAACTATTCTTTTATTAACAAGTGAGTCAGGATCATCTTCTTTTCCTAAATTATCAATTAAATTAAAGTAATATGAAATGGTTGCAATAATATCAGAAATTAATAAATGCATTTCTGTAGAAGTAGGATCGTTTGCAATAACTAAAATAGGATCTTTGCCATTTTCTAAAGATCTTTTGTTTGGTCATACTTTTACCATAATTACTTTTGTTCTTTTTTCTAAAGAAGGATTTATATCAAGTTGTTTTCCATAAACTTGAGAAGTAATATCTGGAATGTCTACTGTTTTTAAGATACCTTTATCAAATTGAGATTGAATTTCTAAAGCAAGTTTTGGAGTAATAAAAGTTTCTTTTTTGTAAAGAATTTCCCCTTTGTCATTTGTTAAATCTTCTGCTAAATAAGTTTCTAAAATTCTTTCAACTAAATTTAACTTTCTATTCAACATGTATCTACCAGTTTTAGATAAATTGTATCTTCTGTCATTAAATAAAGTTAAAGGAATTAAATTGAAAATAGCTTCATCGGTGATTCTATCTCCTTTTCTAATAATTCTATAAATTAACTCTAAATTATCTTTACTGGATTCGATTTTTTCTTTTTTAATTGACTCTTTTAAAACACTTGAATTACCAAATAGTTGTAACATTGTTTCTTTTTTCAAACCTAAACCATTTAAAAAAGTGGTTAAAGGAATGTTTTTATGTTTATCAATTCTAATTTTTACTGTATCAATTGAGTTACCTGTAACTCTGTGGAAAATTTCAATTCAAGATCCAAGTTGTGGAATAATTTCAACTTTGTTAAACAAGTCATCCGCTTGTTTATTACGAACGTTTTTACCAAAATATGCCCCAGCAGATCTAATCAACTGAGCAACAATAACTTTTTCAGAACCATTTATGATAAAAGTACCACCACTTGTCATTAAAGGAACTTCTCCATAAATAATATCTGTACTTTCGTCAATTTCTCCTGTTTCCACAGTATGTTTTCTTAAAGAACCAACTATTTTCCCTGTATAAGATGTTCCTTTTTGTTTTGCTTCTTTAATTGCTTGAAATTCATCTTTTGGAATTTCAACTCTTACTGAACCAGGTATGTATTGAATTTCAATTTTTCCATTTGCAGAAACAATAGGGTAAATTTTATTCAATGATTCATCTAAACCATCTGTTAAAAATCAGTTAAATGATTTTCTTTGTGTTTCAAGAAAATCAGGAGTTTCTAACGTATGTTTAGTTTTTGAATAATCTCTTCTTTCAGTTATTGGTCCAAATTTTCTAATTTTGAATTTTTTTTCCATTTTTCTTCCTTTTTTAATTAATTTTGTGTTATATTTAATAGTAATGATTATGGAATTATATCATAATTTACATTAAACAGAATAAAACAATAACTAGATGATTAAATCTAGTTATTTTTTAAGTTTTTTTTCTATTTTCTTTCTTCATAAACAGAAGCAACTTTTCTGTTTCTTTTTGTTTCGAATTTTACATATCCGTCAATTAGTGAGTATAATGTGTCATCGTTTCCACGTCCAACATTATTTCCAGGGAAGATTTTAGTTCCTCTTTGTCTGAAAATAATTGCTCCTGCAGTTGCGAATTGACCATCACTTAATTTAACACCAAGACGTCTACCTATCGAATCTCTACCGTTTCTAGTAGAACCACCAGCTTTGGTTTTTGCCATTTTAAATTATCCTTTCAATTCTGTTATTTTTACACGAGTATAAGGTTGACGATGACCTAATTTTCTTTTATGAGTTGATTTAGGGTTGTGACGATAAACAACGATTTTTTTAGCTTTTCCTTGTTTTTCAATTACACCTTCAACAACTGCACCTTTAACAAAAGGTGTTCCAACTTTTTTATCAAGAACAAGAACTTCGTTAAAAGAAACTTTGTCTCCTTCGTTTCCATCAATTTTTTCAATAAAAATTGTATCTCCTGATTTAACAATAAGTTGTTTTCCACCAGTTTTGATTATTGCAAACATACTTCCTCCTCATATGGCTCATCTTTGAGGTTCATTTTATAAATGATTGGACTTTTTAGTCACTACCTTTTTAGAATGGTTACACAAGTAACTATTTAATTATAACACTTTTTAATTAATATATAATAAAAAAATGTATTATATTTTGTATAAGAAAATATGTTTAAGTAAAATCTTTTTACAAATTTAATAGATAATTAAGCAAAATATTATATAATTCAAAAGAGTATTTCTAATATATACTCCTTGATCTTGAAAAAAGATCCTGATGACCGAAAGGAGCCAAAATGGCAAAATACGAAATTATGCTAATTTTAGCACCAACAGAAGATGTTGCATTAGCAGAAAAAATTGCAAAAGAAGTTTTTTCAAATGGTGTTAAAAGTGTAGAAAAATTAGAAAGAACTGAGTTAGCTTATCCAATCAATAAATCTAAAACAGGAATTTTTGTTTTAATGAATGTAGAATCAGAAGAAAGCAAAATTGCTGAATTTGTTAGAAAAACAAACATTCAAAAAACAATTTGAAGAAGTCTTGTTGTTAACTTAGACACAGAAAAAGGTTTAAATAGAAAAGTAAAACCTAAAAAACGTAAACTTTCATTCTTTAAAAATCAACAAAACTCAAAAGAAAATTCTAATTCTGAAAATTCAGAACAAAATAAAGAAACAAAAGCTGAAGAAAAAAAAGTTGTTAAAAGAACAAGAGTTACAAAAAAAACTGAAAATAAAGAATAATAAGGGAGTTTGCAATGAATAAAGTTATATTAATAGGAAGAATAGCGAATAATTTAGAATTAAATAAAACTAAATCTAATATTAGTTATTTAAGATTAACAGTTGCTGTATCAAGAAGATATTCAACTAATGATGGCAATGAAATTACTGATTTTATACCTGTTGTAGTTTGAAGAAATAGTGCTGAATTTTTAGCAAGAAATGCATCAAAAGGTTCTAGAATCCTTGTGGAAGGTTCCTTTGCTACAAATAGTTTTGTTAATAATCAAGGACAAAACGTTACTTCAAATGAAGTTTCTGCTGAAAATGTAACTTTATTAGAAAGCAAGCAAGAAAGCGAAAATAGAAGAAAAAATATTAATAATAACCCTTCTGTTTCAGCAACAAATCCTGCAGAACCAACATTTTCAACTGTAAATAATTCAGAATATTCATCAAAAAATAATGTAGAAAAAACTACTTTAAATGATGATGAAGAAGAAACAGATTGAGATGTTGAAAGTTTTTTATAATTAACTAAGGAGAAAAATGATTAATCGTAAAGTAAAAAAACAATTCAAAAAAAGACCTTGTAATTTTTGTTTAGAATCAATGCAATATATTGATTACAAAAACACAGAATTACTTAAAAAATATATTAGTAGTCATGGAAAAATTCATCCTTCAAGATTAACTGGTACATGTTCTAGACATCAAAGATTATTATCTACAGCTATCAAAAGAGCAAGAATTATTGCATTATTACCATTCGTATCTGAAAGAATTAGAAAATAATATAAAAATCTTTAGAGCAATACTCTAAAGATTTTTTAAAGGAGAAATATGTCATTAAAAGCCGGAATAGTTGGATTACCTAACGTAGGAAAATCCACTTTGTTTTCTGCATTAACAAAAGTGCAAGCTGAATCAGCAAATTATGCTTTTACAACTATTGAACCAAATATTTCAATAGTTGAATTAAAAGATAAAAGATTAAACGAAATTGCAAAATTTGTTAATCCTGAAAGAATCTTGCCAACAACCTTTACTTTCGTTGATATAGCAGGGTTAGTATCAGGAGCTTCTAAAGGAGAAGGTCTTGGTAATAAATTTTTATCTAATATAAGAGAAGTAGATGCAATTATTCAAGTTGTTCGTTGCTTTGAAAACAAAGATATTTTACATGTTGCAAATGAAATAAATCCTAAAAACGATGTGGAAGTAATTAATTTAGAATTATTACTTGCTGATATGCAAGTAATTGAAAATGTAATTAAAAGGGTAGAAAAGAAAGCACTCAATAGTAGTGATAAAGATGTAAAGGCGGAATATCAAGTTGCTTTAAAACTCAAAAAAGCATTTGATAATAATATTCCAGCAAGAAACGTTAATTTATCAGAAGAAGAATTAAAAATTGTCAAAGGTTACCAGTTATTAACATTAAAACCTATATTATATGTTGGAAATATCTCTCAAGAAGATATAGAAAATCCTTTGAATAATAAGCATTTTTATAATCTTAAAACTCTTGTTGATTCTTACAATAATTTATTACTTCCTATTTCTATCCAATTAGAATATGAAATTAGTTTATTAAATGACGAAGATAAACAAATATTTCTAGATGAATATAAACTAGAATATTCAGGACTTGAAATTTTAACAAGAGAAGCATTTAAGCTTTTAAATTTAGCAACTTATTTTACAGCAGGTGTTAAAGAAGTTAGGGCTTGAACTTTCACCAAAGGAATGTTTGCACCACAATGTGCAGGAATTATTCATAGCGATTTTGAAAAAAAATTCATAAAAGCAGAAATAATTAGTTATAGTGATTATATTGATAATGGTGGTGAAAAAAACGCTAAAGAACAAGGAAAAATGCGTCTAGAAGGAAAAAATTACGAAATGCAAGATGGCGATATTTGTTTATTTAAATTTGGAAAATAAAAAATGAGATACTTAAATCTCATTTTTTTATTATTGTAAATAAAGTGTAGTATTATTAATCAATGAAATTAGATAATATAGAGAATAAACATCAACTAATATATCATTATAAACTTTATTTAAAATTTTAACTTTATCAGATGATTTTGGAAAATCTAGTTCCATAAAACCAAAACTACAATTATAAGTATAATAAATTCTAGATCCTGATGATAATAAATGTAATCCTGTAATTTGAACACCGTTTTTATCATGATATCTCTTTAGTGATAGTTCCATTGCAAGAGGTGTATACATTTGTCTTATTTTTAATTCGTTATTTGAACGTGGAGAAAATGTTTTAACAAAATCTTTATTTTCTAATTTCTCTATGTTTTTTTTACTAAAAAAAGATGATCTAAATAATTCAAAGGCAAAACCTTTATCACCAAGCACTGTTGTATCGATTTGCATAATACCGTTATCTACGTATGTAACTCTATCGTTATCCCCTTTTTTCTTAGCATAATCAATACATTTTCATTTTAAGTTTAAAAAAACAACAGGATATTTTTGATTAATTAAAACTCTTTTAATTGATGTTTTGCTTTCTAAAACAACTTTATCATAGCTTCTTGCTAAATCACTTTGAACTTCTTCAATGTGTCTTTTATCTAAACTAAAATTATTACTTTCGTCAATTTCTTTATTTATTTTATAATCATAGGTTTCATCTAAAACTTTAATGCTTTCTTTATAAATAGAAGGAACATTGAGGTTTTTTTGAATTTCAAGTTGAAGCATCAAAATTAAATTTTTCTTTTTCTTCATAAATATTGAAGCTACCAAAGAACTTATTAAACCTAAAACAAAGAAAACTAATGCAGCTACTGTTAAAGAAACATTTTTTTGAAGTAATCAAATAACAACAAATAAAATAGATAATCCAAGTAAAACTAGTGTTGTGATTATAAAAATAGAAAAAATTAAATGTGCTTTTTTTATTTTTTCTTGTAAATCTTTTGTCTTATCAAAAGTTTCATCTATTGTATTTTTAATAAATGGATAAATTGTTTCTTTTGAAATATGTTGAAACTCTGAAAATGTTTTATAATTGTCTATTGTTTTCATCTAATTTTATAAATCTTTCATAGAAACATCTTGTCTTTGTTGTGCGCTTGCTTGGAATAATGGATAAGTTTCTAAGTGTAATGAACTTGATATAACTGTTGCTGGGAAAACTAAAATAGAAGTGTTAAATGTGTTAACTTTACTATTATATAGTCTTCTTGCTGCAGCTATTTCTCTTTCTAAATAACTTGTTTGTTCCATTAATTCACCATAAAGTGCTGATGTTTTTAAATCTGGATAGTTTTCTGAAACAGCAATCAATCTACCTAAAACTGAATTAGTTAAACCTTCTACTTGAGAAGCATTATCAATACTTTTAGTCATATTTCTTAATTTAGTTACATCAGTAAGAATAGATTGTTCAAAATTTTTGTGTGATTTAACTTGATCTACTAATTTTATTAATGTATCACTACGTTTAGCTAATTGAGTTTCGATTGTACCAGCTGCCTCATTGATTTCATTTTGTTGTCTTAAAAATCCATTTCTTTTAACTAAGAAATAAATTGGTGCAAAAAATAGAAGTAATGTTCCAAAAACTCAGAAAAATACTTTTGCCGCTACTGAACAAACAGGTTTTTTTGCACTATTATCAACTGTAGGTTCAAATCCTTTTGGTTCATTGTTATTATTTGGATTAAATAAATTTGCCATAATTTTCCTTTCTTTTTTTTATATTTATATTATTAAATTATGTTTAACTTTATATAAATTAAATCAGTAGTAAAATTTGTTTTGATATTCAACTAAGATGATTTTTTATGAACAAATAATCCTACTAATAAAATTATATCAATTAAATAGATTTTATTTTACATTAAAATTTCATCCATTTTTTGAATTAATAAATTTAAATTTTTCTTTTTTGTTGAAGAAACAAAAAAACATTCATATTTATTTAGTAATTCGATTTCTTTTTTGACTTTATATAATTGTGACTGGTTTAATTTGTCTATTTTAGTTGCAACTAAAATAATTTTTTTATTTAAAAATTCTAAAAATTCTAACATACTTTTGTCATTATCAGTTAATCCAATTCTAGAATCAAAAAGTAAAAAAGTAGTATCTAAATTTTCCCTAAAAGTAAAATATTCTTCAATCATATTGAACATTTTTTCAGAAAGAGATTTTGACATTTTAGCATATCCATAACCAGGTAAATCCACGATTATTTTTTGGTCGTTGTTTTCAAAAAAATTAATTAATTGTGTTCTACCGGGAGTATTTGAAGTTTTTGCTATTTTTGTGTTTGCAAGAGCGTTTATTAAAGAAGATTTACCAACATTAGATCTACCTATAAAACAAATTTCTTTTCCTTTATGAAAATATCAATTTTCTTTTTTTGAAGAAGATACTATAAATTTTCACATCTAAAATCCTTTATCATAAATTTTTTTATGTCTTTCTAATGTTGAACTTATTTCTCGGTTTTTTTCATCTGGAAAAAATAAAATTGTTTCTAATTCGCTGTAAATTTCTTTATTTCCATATGCAAGTTCTAATTCATAACTAAAGTCTATATCATTTCTTGCTGCTCTTATTAAAAATTTAACATCTAGTTTTTTTGCAAATTCTGCAGTCAACTCTTTATCGTTAATCAATATTTCTACATTTTTAAGTTTATCTATTTTTTGCTGAACTATTGATTTTTTTTCTTGAAATGAACTTATTTGCTTTTTATCTGGATTTCTAGTTATTACAACATATATAAAATCAAATACTTTTAAAGCTTTTTGTAAAATATTTAAATGCCCTTCGTGAAAAGGATCAAAACTACCTGCAAATATTGCTTTATTCATATAATTTTAATGCGTCTTGTGCAATAAGTAATTCTTCATTAGTTCTTATTACATAAACAGGAATGTCGGATTTAGAAGAAGAAATTAATGTATAATCTTTAATTTCTGAAGGTGAAACATTATTTTTATCTTTATCCAGTTCAATATTTAAATTTGGTAAGGTTAATTTTTCAATAACTAATTCTCTAATAAAACTAGAATTTTCACCAATTCCTGCTGTAAAAACTAATGCATCTATTTTTTTACCAACTTTATTAATGTAGTTAACTAAATAATCTACAATTTTTTGAATATATAAATTTAAAGTAAAAATTACATTTTGATCATTTTCTTTGTATCTTTGAACCAAATCTCTCATATCAGATGAAATACCAGAAACACCTAATAATCCAGATTGTTTATTTAATAAATTGGTAAATTCTTTTAAAGAAATATTAGCAGCTTCGGTTGCATATTCATGAATCGCCGGATCTATATCTCCACTTCTTGTTCCCATCATTATGCCCGCTAATGGAGTAAATCCCATAGATGTATCAAATGATTTAGAATCTTTAATAGCACATAAAGATGCTCCATTTCCTATATGTAAATTAACAAAATTTATTTTTTCTTTATTTAAAATTTTTTCTAATTTTAATGTAATAAATTTATGACTAATTCCATGCATTCCATATTTTTTAATGCCGTATTTTTCTGCAAATTCTTTATTAATCCCGTATTTTGAATTAATATCAGGAATAGAAGTATGGAAGGCTGTGTCAAAACTAGCACTCATTTTAGCATTAGGTAAAACTTCTTGCATAGCTTTAATTGCTTGGATTGCTCCAGGATTATGTAATGGAGCAAATTTTGAACATTCATCTATTAATTCAATTGCTTCTTTTGTTAATTTTGTAGAATCTTTAAAATATTCACCACCATGAACTACTCTAAATCCGATTAACTCAATTTCATCTAAAGAATTAATAATTTTATTTTCTTGTCATAAATCAAGTGTTTTATTTGCTGCTTCTTTATGATTTTGCATTTCAACTTCTTTTTTAATATCATTATCACCAAATGACATTTTAATAAAAGAATTAGCTATCCCAACTCTTTCTGCGATTCCTGAAGCTATAACTTTAAAATCTTCTTTATTAAATAATGATCATTTCATTGATGAAGAACCAGCATTTATTACTAATATTTTTTTATTCATATTATTTTTCCTCTTTAAAAGTCTGTAATGTTGTAATTAAAACTGTATTATAAACATCCTCTACAGTTGATCCTCTAGATAAATCATTTACAGGTTCTGCAATACCAGTAATAACTGGACCAATTGCCCCATAATTCCCAAGTCTTTGTGCTATTTTATATCCTATATTTCCTGCATCTAAATTAGGGAATATAAAAACATTAGTTTGTCCCTCATATGACTCTTTTTTATATTTTGCTTTTCTTACATTTTCGCTAATAGCTGCATCGAATTGAATTTCACCGATAGCTTTAACATCATCACTTAATTCATTAAATTTAATAGTTGCTTCTGAACTTAATTTAGATTCATCACTAATAGCTGAACCATCTGTTGAAAAAGAAAGGAAAGCAATTTTTGGTTTTATTCCTAAATTCTTTGCAAATTCTTTTGAATTTAAACCAATTTCTGCTAACTGATCTGAATTTGGTTTTATATTTACAGATATATCTGAAAAAATAAATTTTTCATTTTCTTTGTGCATTATCATAGCAGATGAAATAGTTTTTATCCCTTTTTTAGGACCTATCACTTTAAAACCAGCTCTTAAAATATCGGCTGTAGTATAATTTAAACCACCAACTACACCATCTACTTCTTTGTTTTTTAACATCATCATTCCATAAAAAGGATTGCTTTCTAAACTTTTTTGAGCAGATTCCATTGTTTCTTTTCCGTTTCTTGCTTCAAAAAATAATTTTGCGTATTTTTCCTTTTTAGAAGAACTAATTACTTCTTGTTGAATTTTAGAAGAAAGGTTTTTATTTTCTTTATTTACAAGTAAAATAACATTTACTAAATCAGTATTAACTAATTTTTTAGCTGCATCAATAGCTCTTTGATCTTCTCCATCTATTAGTAAAATGGTTTTTTTTGATTTTAATTCTTTGTTTTTTATATCAATTTTATTTTCTAATTCTTTTTGAAAAAACATTTTTTCTCCTTATTTATTTAATAATAAAAATTATAATACTTTTTTAAAAAACTATTTCTTTATTATTGAAAATAAATTCAATAAAAGAATTATTTTCGTTTTTTTATAGAAATTAATAAAAAATAAAGAAAGTTATTTTATTTTTTTGTATTAGTTTTATAATTTATAAATAGTAATTTTTAAATAATCAAAAGGAGAAAAATGTTTAAAAATAAAAAAGAAACAAAAAAAGCATTATTTATAGCTTTACCAATTGTTGCAATCGGAATTCCTGTTGCTGTAGGAACAACTGCTATTGTTTTAAAACATAAAAATAATCAAAAGATTGATATTAAAAAAAATGAAGCAACTAATTTTAGTATTTCTAAAAACACCAATGGATGACAAATTTTTCTAAAAACTAAAGATAATCAACCTACAAACAATTCAGCCAAAGAAATTGAATTTACTAATGAACAAAACGAAAGCATTACTTTTAAAGCATCTTGAAAAAAAATTAACAATGATAATTTTTGAGTTATAGATATAAATGATTTATCTATTCCAAAAAAAGGTAGTTATTCCATTCAGATACCAAGCGACATTACACTTGTTGAAAAAACAGAAAATATAAAAATTAATTTTCCTTTTTTTGAAATCAAAAATACGGAAAAAACTGGGGAATTAGAAATTTTCTTTACCAATATTTTAAACAGTAATTCTATAACTTATACTTTAGAAAATATCGAAAATACAAATATAAACAAAACAAAAAACATAACTATATTAAATAATTCATTTAAAATAGATATACCTAATGATTTAGAAAAAGGAAGATACTTACTTAAAAAATTATATTTTAATCCCACTGATAATTTAATTGATAATCATTTTTTAGAAATAAATAAAGAAAAATTAACTATTTCAAATTTAAATTTTGGACAAATCATTAAAAATAAACTGATTATAAATTTAGAAACTTTAAATAAAAATATAAAAAATCCAAATAATTTTAATAATTTTTCTTTAATTTTTGAAAATAGAAATAATGAAATTAAAAAAATATTAGGAACAATTGAAGAAAAAAATCTTTCTTTTGATTTAAATCAATTAAGTGATAAATATGTTTGAAATATTTTACAATTAGAAATTGCAAATTCTTCAAATGAACAAAATAAAATTATTGCCAATTATAAAGATTTTAGTGAAACTATAAAAAATTATTATAAAGCGAAAAATAAAGAAGTTTCGTTTGAAAATTCTTTTGTAACAAATAAAAGTTCTTTACTTTTTATAAATGATCCAAATAATTGAATAGATTTAAGTTCTCAAAATTTTAAAATTAAACATTATAATAAAAATAAAGAATTGTTAGAAGAAGTTAATAATTTCAACGTTGTAGATTTAAATAAAAAAGCAGTATTATTTCAATTTAAAAATTCTTTTCAAACAGAAGATTTTATTGAAGTTGAATATTCCAATACTGAAATTAATTTAAATAAAAATAAGTTTATTTTTAATAAAAATACAATAGAAACAAACAATCTTATTACTGTTCAAAAAGAAGAAAATAAATTAAACATTTTACTAAAAAATAATTTAGAAACTACAAATAATTCAGAAATAAAAGCAAATTTTGTTGTAATAGATGAAAACAATCATATTACTACAAATGAAGAAAAAATATTACACTTAATAGATAAAAACAAACTAGAAATTATGCTAAATGATTCTTTCTTTGAAGCTAATAAAACATATTATTTATCTTCAATAGAATTTATTAATAATGCTTCCCATATGCTTATTCCTTTCGATAATAATAAAATCACTAAAATTTCAACATTCGAAAATAATATAACAAATATTAATATTTTAAAAAGAGAAACTATAAATAATACAACTTATTTACATTTTGAACTACCAAATACTTATCTAAATAACGAGTTAAATCACCTATTTTCAATAGTAAAAAACGATAAAGAATATAAAGGATATACAGATTTAAACACACTAACTTTCTATATAAATGATAATTTACCAGAAAATTTATCCGGTTCTATAATTAAAGATCTAAACTCTGGAAGAATATTTAAAATTAATAAATAAAAAAACTCAATTTAGTTGAGTTTCCTTAAATGAAATATAAAGTGCACCAGTGTTTTTATAACCTATTTGTATTTTA
>NZ_JBTGVE010000020.1:0-16253 GCF_054343415.1 Mycoplasma sp. AC157
ATCTTCTGAAAGATTTATAGATAACATTTCAGCAATAATTGAAGAAAACAATGTTGAAAAAGTTGCTCAAAGAATTCAAAAAGAAATGCAAAATTATGATAAATTAACAAATATAGGAAGAAATGCACAAAAATGTTATAAAAATTGAGAAACCGTTTCTACTGATTATATAAATCATTATTTAGAAGTCATAGAAAGACATAATAAAAATAAAAAAAGTTAAAAATTAAGGAGAGTAATGAAAAATAAATTGTCTATTTTGATTCCTTGTTTTAATAAAAGTTTTTTTTATAAAAGACTATTTAGGTCTCTTATAGAACAAACAGACAAAAGATTTGATTTAATTTTTTTAAATGATGCTTCAACAGATAATACTTTACAGGATTTAAATCAATTTAAAGATAAATACAATAATTTATTTAATATTAAAATAATAAATTTAGAAAAAAATAGTGGCATAGCAAACGCTAGAAATATTCTAATTCAAAATTGCCAAACGGAATATTTTTTATTTATCGATCCAGATGATCTTATAACAAAAAAAGCCATCTCCGAATTTAATAAACTACTTTTTTCAGAAAATAAATATGATATTATTACTGCTCATTTCTCTTTAATTTTTAAAAATATCCCCATTTTAAATTTGATAAAAACCAAATTTTTAATAAAATCTAAATATAAAAACAATATTGAATATATGCAAGATCAACTCCTATTTATTTGAAATAAAGTTATAAATAAAGAATGATTTTTAAATTTAAATATTTCTTTTTTAGTAGGTTATACTTTTGAAGACATACCAATATCTTGTATTTCTCTTTTATCTTCAACTAATAGCTATCATCTTACTTCCACAACTTATAAATATGATTTAAATTTACAAGGTTTATCAAAAAAACATAATATTAAAAAAATAGTAAGTATTACTAGAAATTTGGATTTTTTATACACTGAATTAAAAAATAGAAATATTTATAAAATATATGAAGAAAAAATTGAAAGATTTTTTATAAAAAAACTTTTTATTCATATTTTTTTTAGTCATTATAAATTAAATAAACAAAAAGAATTTAATATAGTTTTAAGTGAATTTTATTATATTTTAGAAAAATACAAAATTGATGAAAGACTCGATAACTATAAAACTAAATTTATTTCACTTTTTAATATAGCCTTAAGAAGTTATAAAAAGTTAAGATATAATCATGGAAACAAAGAATAAAATAACAATTTTGATACCGATTTTTAATGCTAAAACAACTTGTGAAAATTTGTTTTTATCAATAACTAAACAAACAGACAAAAGATTTAATGTATTATTTTTAAATAATGGTTCTACAGATAATACTAAAGCAGTTTTACATAAATTTAAAGATGAAAATAAAAATATTATTGATATAAAAATTATTGATTTTGTTCAACACTCAGAAAGTTCTCACATAAAAAATTACTTAGTTGATAATTGTAAAACTGAATTTTTTATTTTTTTAAATTTTACAGATGAACTTGAAGCAAATGCTATTTCTGAATTTAATAAAGTATTGTATTCAGCGGAGAAAAAATATGATATAATTCTTTCTGATTTTTCATTTAGTAATAAAAATAATTTATTTATAAATCTATTTAAAAAAAGAATTTTTATAAGGGAAAAATACAGAAAAAATATAAATTTTGAAGTAGAGCAATTTACTTTTATTTGAAATAAAATAATTAATAAAGAATGATATAAAAGTTTATATTTACCTTTTTATTTAGGTTATGCTTATGAAGAATTTTCTGTTGCTTTGGTTTTATTTTTATTAACTGATAATATTTATTATATTCATAAAAAATTGTATAAATATGATTGAAATTCAAATGCAGATTTTAAAAGTCATACTACAGATAAAATAGTAGGAATAGCAAAAAATTTAGATTACTTGTATTTACAATTAAAAATAAGAAATAAATATGAGTTATTTGAAAAAACATTTGAAGAAACTGTTTTATGTTCAATTTTTATTCATATTTTCTATAATAAAAATAAGCAAAATATGGACAAAAAATTTCAAGACGCTTTAAAAGAACTTTATAAGTTTATTGACAAGTATGATTTAGAAGTCAAACTTTCTAAATATAGAAAAGATTTTACATTTAAATTCAATAGTTCATTAAGAAGTTACGATAAATTTAGACATATTAAAAGAGATTTTTAAATAATTAAAATCCAGTGCTTTGAGGCACTGGATTGTTTTTTTACTTTTATTCTTTATGTCTAAAGAAAGAAATAATTGTTTCTAAAGCGTTTTTGATATCAACTTTTGATTTTAATTCTTCGCTTTTTATTAAAGGAGTTACAAAATCAACGAGTTTTTTTTCTGTTTCTTCATTGATGTTAGAAAGTAAGTCTTTAATTTTTGCATTTTGTTCATCAATTTCAGGATTTGTTAATTTTGCTTCATTATATAGTTTTTGTATATTTTCTTTTAAGTATTCAGTAACAATTTTTTTCTTTTCTTCTGTTGTTGCTACTAAGTAATCTGGACGATCTGCAGTTAATCTTTTGATGGTTTTATCAACTACTTCATTTAAAGTAGGTTCCACATTAAATGATTTAAATTGATTTTTTATAATTGGAAATACAATGTTTTGTATTCTTTGATCATTAACTAAATTAGAAACATCGGTTAATATTTTTTTAAGTGTTTCTTTTTCTTGTTCGCTTAAATTTTTATAATCTTTGGTTAATAAATCTTGTAATTTGTTAATATTAGTTGCAAGATCTGCTCCGTTTTTAATAATTCCATATAAGTTATGAATTCCTGTACCTTTACCACCTGTTAGTATTTTTACACCAATCTCTGTAGAATTGGCATAACTTGTTTTTTTATCAGAAGGGAAAAGCAGTACGTTAGAAAATAAAAGAGCACCTGGCACTGTTAACAATAGATTAGTTCCTGCAAAAACACCACCATAAATTAATTTGCTCATTTTAGTGAAAGTTTTATTGCTTTTTTTCTTTTTAATTTTACTGAAAATTGCTATTACTAGTGCAATTGTAAAGAAAATAAATCTAAAAATTCAATAAACTATTAATGCAACTACTGTTGCAGCTAAAGTGGTAAAACCTTCTGGATCATCAAGATGTTCCTTAGCATATTTATTAGCTACACTATAAAAAATGACTGTACCAATTATAGTTATAATAATAGAAACAAACTTAAAAATGGTAAATTTAAGTTTTAAAAAATAACCGGTAACTAAAGAAAAAAGTATAGAAAAAGCAAATAAAATAGGAACTCAAATATGTGGCGAAGAACCTTTCATTGAGTTTAATGTATTTAAAATTGAACCAATAAATCCTTCCATTATTGCTCATCCTCCCAAACAAATTCATATTCATATATTCTAACTACATCGCCAGCTTGTATGTTGAGTTCAATAAGTTCATTTCAAACACCAATTTCTTTTAGTTTTTGATTAAATCTCATTAAATTATCATGTGATACAATAGGGATTTTGTTGTAAATTTCTTCTACTTCAGGACCAAATACTTCAAACAGCCCTTCATGTATTTTTTTAACTTCGTGATATTTCTCTAAAGTAATTGTAACTTCGGAGAAAGTTTTTTCAAAAATAGGGGTTTTTTCTTTTTCTAGTGCTTCTCAAAGTTTGATTTTTAATGTATCAATATTTTTATTTTTAATCGCACTAATTTCCACTATTTCTAAGTTTTTAAATTTCTTTTTAAATTTAGATAGTTGCTTTTTAAAAACTTCTTGGTCTGATTTATTAGCAACTATTATTTGTTTTCTTTTTTCTAAATTTAAATTATAAGTTTTTAATTCTTCATTAATTTCAATATAATCTTTTATTGGATCTTTAGTTTCGTCGCCAAAGTCAATTATATGGGCAATAACTCTACATCTTTCAATATGTTTTAAAAATTGAATTCCAAGTCCTTTACCTTGTGCTGCTCCTTGGATTAAACCTGGTAAATCAGCAGCAACAAAGGAATTTTCGAAAACTTGAACAAGACCCAATTGTGGAACTAAAGTTGTAAAATGATAATCTGCAATTTTTGGTTTTGCATTTGAAATTCTAGACAAAATTGTAGATTTTCCAGCTGAAGGTTTTCCTAAAAAACCTACGTCTGCTAAAACTTTTAAATTTAGAGTTAAATTAAATTTTTCCCCAAAATCACCATTTTCACTGATTTTGGGAGCAGTATTTTTGGAAGACTTAAATTTAGTGTTTCCTCTTCCTCCCTTACCACCTTTTGCTATTAAATAATTTTCTTCTGTTATGATATCGTGCAGTAATTTGTTTCCTTCATAAATAAGAGTTCCGATTGGTACTTTGATATAAATATCTTTTCCAGCGGCTCCATATTGATTTTTTCTTCTACCGTTTTCCCCGTCATTTCCTTTAATTATTTTCTTTAAATACAAAGGAAGAAGGGTGTTCATTCCAGGATCTCCTACAAAATAAATAGAACCTCCATTACCACCATCACCTCCATCAGGACCACCACGATCAACGTGTGCTTCTCTTCTGAAAGCAATCATTCCATTGCCACCTTTTCCAGCTTGTACCTTCAATTTTACTTCATCTATAAATTTCATTAATTCTCCATATCTATAAATAAATGCTAATATTATTTAGTATTTTAAATAATAACACATTTACACAAATAAAAAAAGAAAGAATCAAACTTGTTATAAAAGTTTTATTCCTTTTTTTGCTAATTCTTCTTTATATTCTTTAGGTCAAAAACTGGATTGTACTTCACCTATGTGTTGTTTTTCAAGTAAAAGCATACTTAATCTACTTTGTCCTATTCCACCCCCGATTGTTAAAGGTAAAAGATTGTTTACAACATTAAAGTGATATGGTGAAATTTTTTCCACTTCTGCTTTTGATTTATTTGCTTGAGTACAAATGGATTCTGAATCCACTCTAATACCCATTGAAGAAATTTCAATTGCTTTTTCAAGAGTTTGAGAATAAATTATTAAATCACCATTTAAATTTCAATCATCATAATCAAACGCTCTTAATGATTGAATTAAACCTGATTTCATTTTATGTCCTATTTGATAAATAAAGACAGTTCCTTTTGATTTGGTAATTAAATTTTCTCTTTCATTAACGGAATAGTTAGGATATAAATCCTCTAATTCTTGCGAAGAAATAAAGAAAACATTTTTAACTAATTCTTCTTTTAATACGGGAAATTGCTTTTTTAATTCTTCTTTGGTTTTCAAAATTGCTTTGTAAATTTTATTAACAATGCTTTTTAAAAAATCAATATTTCTATCAGAAGCTTTTATAATTTTTTCTCAGTCCCATTGATCTACATAGTATGAATGTAATTCATCTAAGTCTTCTTCTCTTCTGATTGCATTCATGTCTGTATAAATACCTTCATAAAAGTCATAATTATAGTCTTTTAAAGCCTGTCTTTTTCATTTAGCAAGTGAGTGAACAACTTCTAGTTTAACATCACTATTTTTAGTGGTAAAACTTACTGGTGATTCTCCGTTTAAACCATCATTTAACCCTGTTTGTTTTTCAACAAAAAGAGGAGCGGTAGCTCTAGTTAGATTTAATTCTTTTTTAATTTCTTCTTGAAATATTTTTTTTAAGTTTTGAATTGCTAATTGTGTTTCTTTTATATTTAATTTTGTTTTATTCATTTTTTTCTCCTTTTAAATAAAAATCTTTAATTATATTAAAATATTTTTCAAAGTTTTCATAGTAAATCATATGTCCAACTTTTTCAAAAACTTCTATTTGAATATTTTTAACATTATTATAAAAATATTTTATACAATTTTCCCTGTCTATAACAGCATCTTTTTCTCCAAGTAACAATAAAGTAGGAATTTTAATTGAATTTAAACCTTTTTCTATATTATTCATTAAATTTATATTTGGCAAACTTTCCCCTAATTTCACTATAGTTGGATTGTTGAATAGATAAGGATCAAAATTATTTTTTTCTTTTTCGATAAACTCTTTATTCATAAATAAAGGTGTTGGATCATAATACAAAGCTTTCAAAAATGTCTTATATTCTTCAAAAGTTTTTGGAAAATAAGAATTAAAGTAATCTTCTTTTTTAACTAGTGAAGATTTGTTCATTGGTGCTACATAAATTAATTTTGAAAATAAAGATGGTTCTTGTAAATAAGCAAGAGAAATTATTCCCCCACCCATAGAATGACCGATTAAGACCACATCTTTTAAATTATTTTCTTTAATAAATTTAATTAAAAGATTTGCAAAAGAATAAACGCTAATTTCATCGTTATTTTTAGCTTCTAATAAATCATTTCCAGGAAAAGATATAGCATAATAATCACTTAAAGTTCATTTATCCATAAAAACATTGTGTCTGCTGTGATTTGAATTAAAACCATGAACAAAAATTACGGGATTTTTGGGTTGATTATTATCTTTGAAAACAAAGGGATAATCATATTTTATTTTTTTCATTTTTTAATTTTCCTTTTTCTTTTAATTTTAAAAAATACTTTTTTATTAAATTATATAATTTTCTTCAAAAATAAAATATAATTAAATAAGCATAATAAAAATAAACAAGGAGAAAAATGAGTTTAGTAAACGCAAAATTAATGATGAAAGATGCATATAAAAGAAAATATGCTATTCCACACATTAATATCAATAATTTAGAATGAGCAAAAACAGTTTTATTAGCAGCTCAAGAAATGAAATCACCTTTAATTCTTGCAACTTCAGAAGGTGCTGTTAAATATATGGGTGGTTTTAAAACCATTTATGGAATGGTTACAGGGTTAATTAGTGAATTAAAAATAACCATCCCAGTAGCTCTACACCTTGATCATGGTTCATATGATGCTTGTGTTAAAGCTATAAAAGAAGGATATACTTCAGTAATGTATGATGGATCACATTCTGACTTTAAAACAAACTATAACAATACTAAAAAATTAACCAAACTTGCTTTAGTACACGGAGTTTCTGTAGAAGCTGAAGTAGGAACTATTGGTGGTGAAGAAGACGGAATCATAGGAAATGGAGATTTAGCAAACCCAGAAGAAGCTAAAAAAATGGCAGCTTTAGGAATTGATATGTTGGCAGCGGGAATTGGAAATATTCACGGTCCATACCCCGCTTCATGAAAATCATTAAATTTTGAAGCTTTACAAGAAATTTCTGCTAAAGCAAAAATTGGTCTTGTTCTACATGGTGGTTCAGGAATACCAAGCGATCAAATTAAAAAAGCAATTTCTTTAGGAATTGCAAAAATTAATGTAAACACTGAATTACAACAAGCAAATGCTAAAGCTATTTGAGCATATGTTGAATCTGGAGAAGCTAAAAAAGGAAAAAACTTTGATCCAAGAAAATTATATGCTCCAGGAACAGCAGCGATGAGACAAACAGTAATTGAAAAAATTAAAGAATTTGGATCAGAAAATAGAGTTAAATAGACTCTATTTTTTTATGCGGAAAATTTTAGGAAAAATCCTTTTCATTTTCTTTTTATTCTTTAATTTTTTTATAGTTTCATGCTCTATAAAGACTGAAACAAAAACAAAAACATATTTTGTGAATTCAGTCTATGATGGTGATACATTTACGGATAATAAGAATCAAAGGTATAGATTTTTTGGAATAGACGCTCCAGAAATAAAAGATAGAGATGGGGTCGAAACAAAAGGAAATAAACATTATTATGCTCTTTTAGCGAGAAATTTTTTAAGAAAACAGATTGATAAAAAAGAAATTCAAATTCAAATTATTAAAAAAGATAAATATAAAAGAAATGTGTCTAAAATTTTTATAAATAATATTGATATAGGACGTCAATTATTAAGAAACGGTCTAGTAATAGTCAGATACATTTCAATTGATAAAACTTCTCCTTTTTATACTGAAGATATTGATTATTATGATCAACTTCTTTCTGATTTTCATTATGCTCAAAAAAACAAGTTAGGTTTTTGAAAATTTTATTCATCACAAAAAGAAGTTGAAAAAGCCTTATATTAAGGTAATAGTTTTTATATTTTAAAAAAATAATAGTGGTATAATTTTGAAATTATGGATAAAGTTCAAATTTTTATAAAGAATAATATAAGGATAATAGTTTCTGATTTAACAAAATCAGCACAAAAAAATATTGAAGTGCAAAAATGTAATCCATTTCCAGCTTTAGTTTTAGCAAAAGCAATTTCTGTTTTTGGTCCACTTTCTTCAATTTTATCAATAAAAAGTGGAAAAGTAACTACATTTATTAAAAGTGAAAATGGAACAATAAAAAATTTGATTGTTGAATCAAGAACAGATGGTTCATTAAGGGCTTTATTAGATAATAATGATATTGTTACAGAAAAAGATGATTCAGATTTTGAAAATATACCACTTGTTCTTGGTTTAGGTAATGATGGATTTTTAAGAATTACAAGAAATAATGGATCTCAACATTTTGGTGGAGAAGTTAAACTAATGAAGTCAGATATTGTTACAGATTTAGCCTATTATTTTAAAGTTTCTGAACAAATATATACAGCGATAATTTCAAGTGTTAAATTTAAAAACAAACAAACACTTGAAAGAGTTTATTCAGTGATTTTTCAATTATTACCAAGTCACACAGAAGAAGATATCGTATGAATTGAAAACTTTTTAAAAAATAATAATTTAGATAATATGTCTTTAGAAGAATACATAGACTCAATGGAAGCAACGTTTTTACAGGAAAAACAGTATTTTTGAGAATGTAAATTTAATAAAGAAGAAGTATTATCTTCATTAAAATTAATAGAAAAAACAGAAATTGACAAAATTCTGAATGAAGATGGGAAAATAGAAGTAGAATGTCATTTTTGTAAAGAAAATTTCTATTTTTACAGAGAGGATTTTAAATAATTATGAAAAAAATTATTTCATTAAAAAACATAAATAAGTTTTATGGACATAAAAAAGTTTTAGAAAACTTTAACTTTGATATTTATCAAGGTGAAAGAATAGCTTTGTTAGGTGGTAATGGTTCAGGAAAATCGACCACTGTTGAAATCATAGCAAGAATTAAAAAACCTACATCTGGTGAAGTTTGATGAGATGAAAATCTAAAATTAGGGATTCAATTTCAAGAATCTAAATATCCGCATGGAATAACTGTAAAAATGTTGATTGATTTTTATCTTGACAGTTATGGTAGAGAACAAGTTAGTCAAGAGTATGTTGAAGATTTAAAAAAGAAATTTAGACTAAAGGAATTAGAAAATAAACAAATCTATACATTATCTGGCGGACAACAACAAAGAGTAAATATTTTATTATCACTTGTACATAAACCAAATTTTTTAATTTTGGACGAATTATCAACAGGATTAGATATTAAAATAAGAAGAGAAATTAGACAATATGTTATGGATTATTTAGGGGCGAATGTTAATTGTTCACTAATTTTAATTACTCACAATACTTCTGAAGCATTGAAAATGTGTAATAAAATTGTGATATTAAATAAAGGAAAGATTTTTGTAAATGAAACAATTGATAATTTACTAAGAACAAAGGGAAATATAGATACATTTGTTGATGAGTTTTTTGATACAGTATATTCAGAAGAAGATGAAAAACAAAAGGAAAACGAAAAAACAAAAAACAAAAGTTTTTTAACTAAAATAAAGGAAAAATTAAGAAAAAGAGGATAAATATGAAAGCGATTTTTAAATTAATTAATGCTTATTACTGAAAAGGATTTTTTGGTCCATTTTTTACTGTTTTTTGACCATTTTTAGTTTTCTTACTTTTAGGAAATGTAACTTATTCAACCACACTATCTAGTTTAGAAAAAACAGGTTTACCTCAAGCAACCATTGAAACTCAAATATATTCACTAGCTAAATCAATAATTGTTGGAGTTTTAATCTCAACAATTATTTCTAATGGATTAATAGGTTTTTCAACAATAATAGTTGATTTCAAAAAATCAACACTTATAAAAAGAATTGGTTCTGCCAATATAAGTAAAACACATTTTATGATAGCTAGTTTGTTTTACCAATTTGTATGAACTTTATTTGTAATCATCTGAGTTCCTTTATTAGGATCCTTATTACTTGGTTTTAATAAATATTTAGATTTTGGAATTGGTTTTAACATAGGATTATTGAGCATTTTGCCTTTAATTGCCCTTGTTTTCTTAATTTCAATTTCTATGGGATTTTTAATAATTTCTACTATAAATAGCACAATTGGAGCATCATCAGTAGCTAATTTAATTTTCTTCCCTATTTCCTTTTTATCTGGTGGTTTTGGTAATGGACAACCTAATTTAGAATATGCGCCAGCTATTAAATATTTTTCATATTTAGTTCCTACAAAATATTCCACAGATCCTTTATTTGAGGTTTTCAAAAATGGTGGATATAGTAATTTATATGAAAACATGGGATGACAAAGTTTTGGATTTCCAATAATTGGAATAACAATTGCAGCTATTTTCATTTTAATTTCTGTTAAAAAATTTAAATGAGGTGAATAATGAAAGTAAAAACATTCGCTTCAGTAGAATCTTTTACAGGTGGGGCATTTGCAAGTAGATTGGTTTTAGAACCAGGTGCTTCTAAATATTTCAAAGGTTCATTGGTGACCTACCAAAATGAAATAAAGGAAAAATTAGGTGTTAACACATCAAAAGGTGTGGTTAATTCAGAAACTGCACTTAATATGTCTTTAAAAGGCAAAGGATTTTTTAATGTAGATTTTTGTATTTCATTTACAGGAAATGCAGGACCAACAGTTATGGAAAATAAAGCGGTAGGCGAAGTTTATATAGCTATAAATGATGAAGTTTTTCCTTTATTATTAAGCGGAAATAGAGAACAAATAATTAATCAAGCAGTAGATTTTGCTTATGAAAAATTTCTAAAATTAAAATCTTAAAATAGGAAAATTCAACGTTTTTTCCTATTTTTGTTTTTTTATCAATAGAAAAGTAAATTTTAAGAAATTTTAATAGAGGTGAAAAATATGGAAAATAATAAAATTTTAAAAGAAGCATTAAATGAAATAGAAAAAAAATTCGGTAAAGAATCAATTATGTTATTAGGGGAAAAACCTCCAGTAGATACAGAAACTTTTTCTTCAGGTTCTATAGCTATTGATCACGCTTTAGGTATTAAAGGTTTTCCTAAAGGCAGAATTATCGAAATTTTCGGTCCTGAATCTTCAGGAAAAACAACAATTAGTTTACATGCAATAGCAGAAATACAAAAAAATGGTGGAATAGCAGCATTTATAGATGCTGAACATTCCATCGATCCAACATATGCAAAAAATCTTGGAATAAATATAAATAATTTGATTTTATCACAACCCGATTCTGGTGAGCAAGCTCTTGAAATAGTTGATACTTTAGTGAGAACTGGTGCAATTGATTTAATAGTTGTGGACTCTGTTGCTGCTTTAGTTCCTGAAGCAGAATTAAATGGAGAAATGAGAGATCAAACAATAGGTGCTCAAGCTCGTTTGATGTCAAAAGCTTTAAGAAAAATTACTGGTTCTTTAAATAAAAATAAGACAACTGTAATTTTTATTAATCAAATTAGAGAAAAAGTTGGTGTAATTTTTGGTAATCCTGAAACAACCCCTGGTGGAAGAGCACTTAAATTTTATTCTTCTATTAGAATGGAAGTTAGAAAGTCTACACAATTAACAACAGGAAGCGATATAACAGGAAACCTTGTAAAAATTAAAGTAGTAAAAAACAAGTTATCTATACCATTTAAAACAGCAAATGTGGAAATTATTTTTTCTCAAGGGATTTCAAAATATGCTGAAATTGCACAATTAGCTGAAGATTTTGGAATTTTAATAAAAAAAGGAGCTTGATACTCATATAATGGGGAAAATATAGCACAAGGAAAAGTAAATTTAAGATTATATTTAGAAAATTCCCAATCATTTTTTGAAGAAATTAAACAAAAAGTATTAGATAAATTAGAAGAAAATTAAAAATGCTATAAAATATATTTATTATGAAAAAAGAAATAGGTATATTGTTTATTGGAGATGTTTTTGGAACTCCTGGAATAAAATGTATTGAAAAATTTTTACCAGTAGTTAAAGAAAAATACGAAATAGATTTAATTATTGCTCAATCTGAAAATGTTTCAGGAAGAAAAGGACTAAATTCTGAAGACTATGAAAAGATGAAGAAAATCGGAGTAGATGTTTTTACACTAGGAAATCATGTTTGAGCAAATGAAGATATATATAAAATTATTGATAATAAAAATATTTTAAGACCTTATAATGTAATAACAAGCGATTATCCCGGTTCTGGTTCTAGTGTTTTTTCCATAAATGGTTTTAATATTAGAGTCACTTCTATGCTTGGAAAAACATTTAATAAACTAAACTCTCCTTGAAAACAAGATGAAGCTAATTCTTTTTTCGATGCAATAGATGAAATAATAAGTAATCAAGAAAAATCAGAAGATTTTCATATTATAGATTTTCATGCTGAAACAACTTCTGAAAAAAATGTTTTTGGTTTATATTTAGACGGAAAAGTAGATGCATTATTAGGAACTCACACACATGTTCAAACTAATGATGATAAAAAACTTCCGAATGGAACTTTATATATCAGTGATGTTGGTATGACAGGACCAAAAAACAGCGCAATTGGCGCTAATTTTGAAGAAGTTTATGAAAAAATGAGATTTAATAAAAAAGTAAGATTCAAAGTTTCTGAGAACGATGTACAATTTAATGCAGTATTTTTAAAATTAAACAAAGCAGATAAAAAATTAAACCAAATAGAAAAAATTTTTTTAAACAAGTAAAACAAAACACAAATTAAACAGGGACATAAATTTGGGACACCAAATTTGTGTCCCTGTTTATCTCAACCTTCATTTACACAAATAAATTTTAAAAATAGTAAAATACCAAATTTCAGTGAAAATTCAGCAATTTTAAATTTCGAATTAGATTCACAAGATGAGTTAATCATAGATGATAATAAGCAATTAGAACTTAAATTTAGTTATAAGCAAAATAATTTAAGAAATTATATTATTTATAAAGGAACTTTAAACGAAATACAAGGAAAAACCTTTATAAAAGTAAATTTAAATAATTTATCATCTGGACAAACTTATTATCTTGAAGATATAAAATTTGTTAAAAAACCAGAAGAGTTATTTAAAAATATCAATAATAATTTTGACAATAATATTTATAATTTGCACTCTAATAATCCTTCAAACATCCTTTTTAAATTCAAGACTTATTCTGATACTCATTTTAAATCCAATGCTAAATTTGATTTAAAAATTTCTAGTAAATTAAATGCAAATCCTTTTGAAAATGAAAATAGTGAACTTACATATGTTTTAAATGGAGTAGTTTTAGATACAAGAAAAATTGAATTAAGTAAAATTAACGATAGTATAAAATTAAAATTTACTAAAAATAATAATGGACAAAACGAAGAAATATATGCTTCTGATTTAGAATACGATGAAGATAATAATTCTTTATCTTTTAAAATACAAAATTCCCAAAAAGGGGAAGATTATGTTTTAGAAGATGTTTCCATCAAAAATAAGGGAGAATCTTCTTTTCAAACTTTAAATATTGATAGCGTTAATAGGGAATTTAATGTGGAATTTCCTTTATCTAAAACTTTAGAACCCGATTTAGTAAATTCTAGTGCTTGAGAAAAATCACAATATAAAGACTATGTTTTTGTGGACTTAAAATTAAAAAATAACTGAAATAATCAAGAAATTACTAATCTTCTTAATGATTTGTTTTCAAACAATTTTGACCAACAAAAAAGTAAATCTATAAAAAATGCTTTAGTAAATTTGATAGAAAACAATTATGAAAAACTTATTGATAATTACGGAATAAAAATTGATAATAAAGCAGTAATTTTAAGATTATCAATAAGTGATAAATCAAATTTTTATACAGAAGATAATGGAATATTTTATTTTGTACTAAATAATACGGCTTTAGTACTAAAAAATACAAGTGACATTGATGAAAAATTTGAAATAGCCAATAAAAATAATTCAAAAAACATAATAGTGCTAAAAAACCCGTATATTAGTCACAATATTAAGGGAAAAGTAATTGAAAATGAACACTTTAAATTAAAAAGACTTTCTAGTGAAACATTATTTAAACACAATGAAGATCACTCACACTCGTATCGTATTCCAAGTGTTATAAAATTAGCAAATGGTGATTTAGTAAGTTCTGCTGATAAAAGAATTGAAAGTGAAAGGGACTATAATAACTCTATTTCTCAAGTAGTTAAAATTTCAAAAGACAATGGTAAAACTTGAAGTCAAAATTATGATGTAGTCAAAATTGTAGTTCCAAAAAGAAACAATGGTGGAATTGCAATAGATGGAATAATTAGCGAAATAAAATATTTAGATACCACTAGCAATAGTTATAAACATAAATTACAGTTAATTTTCGATGTTTTCCCTGGAAAAGATACATCTGTTGTCAACTTAAAAAGGGGAAATCCTTGATTTTACGTTGGAAATAATGCTTATTTAAAACTATGAACTAAACTCAACGATCCTAACTCATTTGATTCTAGAGTTTCAGTCTTGAAAGAAGTAGATGGAAGAAAAAATTGATTCAGAAGATACATTTTACCAGCAGGAGTTGGATTTAATAGCAGCTTTACAGAAAGAACTGTTTTAGAAGAAACTAACACATATGTGGATTTAAGTTATCACAGTGACACAAGAACCATCACTGGTTCGGTTTATGAAAATGTTCAAGAAACTGATTTTGATAATCCAGAAATTTTAAATTCTAAAAAAACAATCCACAGTGTTCTTGATGAACCATACAAAAGTGGAGCGGTTAGACCAGAATATGCAATTTACGCTCTTGCTCTTAATAGCCACGTTGCATCTTTAGAAAGTTTTGATGGCGGTCAAACATGAACTAACTTGACTTGAATGGATGAAAAATTTAGTAGTTCGAGAAACGAACATCCTTTTGTTGGAACTGGAGTAGGAAATGGAATTCAATTACACCATCAACAAAATTCTAATTTAAATGGAAGAGTAATTATACCTATGTATTCACTTTCAGACATGTTTTTATTATATAGTGATGACAATGGTCAAACTTGAAATGAAATTAGTAAACCTACCGGTTTTAAAGCAAATTTATCAGAATCATCCCTAATAGAAGCTAATGATGGAGCAATTTATTGATTTTTAAGAAACGCAGGTGGATGAAGCACAAACAGAAACAAATTTTATGTTTCTAAAAGTATAGATGGTGGTTTAACTTGAAGTTCTCCAGATGGAAATTCTTTGGCAAAAGGTAAGGATATAGTTATTGATCAAAACTATGATGGAAATGTTTTTTCAGGTATTAGTTATTTTAATTGAAAAAATAAAGATTACTTTTTATTTGCTTTACCAAAAACAGTTGCTAGAAGAAATGGAGCACTTTTCATAGCTAATAGTAATTTTGATCAAATAACCGAATTATTTAAATATGATGATGAACAAAAAGAACATTTTGCATACAATTATCCTTTAGTGGTTAACCAAACAAATGATTATATAGATTTTATTTCTTTATATGAATCTTCTCAAATTTTTAAAATTTTTAATGGAGGATTTGATGGTGCAAGAGAGCAAGGTGAAGAAATACAAATCGATAGATTTAGATTATGAATAAAATAGTAATTTCAATTTACTATATATATAATATAAAAGACATAAAAAAGAAAAAAATTTCACAAAAATATTTTGATTTTTTCAAAAATATTGTAGAATAATAAAGCAATTTAATTTTGCAACACTTTATAAAAAATAAAAAAACATAAAATATTTGGTTTTTTTGAAAAAAGTGTTATAATTAAACTTGTATGATTTTCACGCAAAATCATTATGAAAATTAGATCTTTCAAAACTAGATGCAATAACCATAATAAACACACAAATCAATTTCAAGAGTTTGATCCTGGCTCAGGATGAACGCTGGCTGTGTGCCTAATACATGCATGTTGAACGAAGCAGTGCTTGCACTGACTTAGTAGCGAATGGGTGAGTAACACGTACCTAACCTACCTTTAAGATTGGGATAACTACTGGAAACAGTAGCTAATACCGAATAGGGGTTTTCTTCGCATGAAGAAAATTTAAAAGAAGCCTCAAAGCTTCACTTAGAAATGGGGGTGCGGAACATTAGCTAGTTGGTAGGGTAAA
>NZ_JBTGVE010000021.1:0-16104 GCF_054343415.1 Mycoplasma sp. AC157
TCAGGAACAGAAACTTCAACACCTACTCCAGGTTCTGAAGGATCAGAAGGAAAAGGTGGTTCAGGAACAGAAACTTCAACACCTACTCCAGGTTCTGAAGGATCAGAAGGAAAAGCAGTAGCTTAATAATATTTATCATATAAATTATTTATAAATAAAATTTTAGACAAGATATTTATTTATCTTGTCTTTTTCTTTTTATTTGTAAAGACAAAATAGTATAATTTAAATAAAAATAAAGGGGAAAAATGAATCAAGAACAAATAGCAGTAATTGCAGGAATTAGTGTAAGTATGTTTTTGATGCTTTTAATAACCTTCTTTTTGCTTTTTTTAAGGTTTAAATATTTTAAAAAAATGTCTAAACAGGAGCAACTAGGTTTAGAAGCAGAAAAAAATATTAATTTTCTTTTAAGAAAATGAGCAGAAAAAAATAATTTTTATTTTTTAGAAAGTAGTTTATACAAATACAACGATAATCAATTGTTTGAAGTTGATGGAATACTACTAACAAACAAAGCAATTATTATTGTAGAAATAAAATCAATAAACGGTATTATTAAAGGAAATTCAACAGAAAAAACACTAAATAAAGTTCTAGGAAATAAGAGTTTTGAAATTTCTAATCCTATTTATCAAAATGATAAGCATATTTATCATATAAAAAAAATGTTAGATGGAAATTTTCCTATTCTTTCTTTAATTGTGTTTTCAAACAGAGCACAAAGGTTAGAAATAGAAAATGAGTTAGCTTATGTTATCATTTGCTTAGAAGATGAACTCAATCAAATTCTTTTTGATATAAACACTTCATTAGAAGAAAGAATAAACCCAGAAACTCTAAAAGCTATTAAAGAAGCTTTTGAAAAATATCAAACAAATAATAAAAAAGATTATTTAGTATTAAAATCTTTTTCAACAAGTAGGTAAAATATGGAAAGTAAAGAAAAACAAAAAGTATCAAGAGAATTAATAATTGATAATTTAGCAATTAAAGTTGAGCAAGAAGTAACTACTTCAAATACCCAAAAAATAGCATTAAAAAAAGATTTTATTTTAGTTAAAAATGAAAAAATACTTGATGATGAACAATTAATAGAATTTATTAGACCTTTTTTTAATAAATATAAAGATAAAATAATAACTACTTTATTTACAAAAGATATAGATTTAGACAATAGATATTTTTATTTATTTGGAGAAAAAATTCATTGCCTTTTTGATTTATTTTTTGGAAAATATAAATTCGTTCCTTTAAGAACTGGTTTTCAACCAAGACTCTTAAAAACTAAAAAGCAAGTAATAGAATATATAGAAGAAATTAGAAAAAGAGAGTTATTAAAATATTTATTAGTGAGATTAACAAACATCGAAAAAGAAATGGGAATAAAACATCAAAATAGAGTATTTGTAAGAGTTAAAAAATCTACTTGAGGTACTAATCATATTTTTAGAAAAGAAATTTATTTTTCAGAAGCATTATCCCCTTTTTCCAAAGATATCATTGATTCAGTAATTTACCACGAATTAGCTCATTGTTTTGTCCCTAATCATTCAAAAGAATTTTGAGATATAGTATATAAATACTGTCCTGATTATGACCAAAAAACTAAAAAATTAAACAATAAGGAATATCAATAAAATGAAAGAAGAAAATATTTATTTATGTGGTCCAACAGTTTATAACCATGTGCATATTGGAAATATGCGCTCTCTTGTTTTTATAGATATTTTAAATAGAGTTAAAAAATACTTTAATTACCAAATAAATTATCTTCACAACATCACTGATATTGATGATAAAATCATACAAAAAGCAATTGAAGAAAATAAAAGCGAAAAAGAAATCAGTGAATTTTATTATCAAGAATATCTAAAGTTATTTAAAATTTATAATGTTGTTAAACCAACTAAAATTTTAAAAATTACAGATAAACTAGACTGAATTAAAAATTACATTAAAGAATTATTAGATAACAAAAATGCTTATAAAAGTGAAGGTAATGTTTTTTTTGATGTTAAAACAATAAATAATTATGGAATTCTTTCTAATCGAAAATTGGAAGATATGAAAAACGAAGAAGAAACTTCTTTAAAAAAGAAAAATATACAGGATTTTTCTTTATGAAAGAATACAGAATTAGGCATAAAATATGATTCTGAATTTGGACAAGGGCGTCCAGGATGGCATACAGAATGTTGTGCAATGATTTATTATTACTTTAATAAAAAAACCATTAATATTCATGCTGGTGGTGTTGATTTACTTTTTCCTCATCATGAAAATGAAAATGCACAGCATTTTGCTTTAACTAATAAAGCAATTGCCAAGGAATGAATTCATGCTGGTTTTATTAATAAAAATGGCTACAAAATGTCTAAATCATTAGGAAATATTTTGCTTGCAAAAGATTTTGCTTTTTTACACGGAACTGACACTTTTAGAAATATTATTTTAACAACTAATATTTTTGCTCCTGTTGATTTAAGTGATGAGCTCATTATTTCTAATAAAAACAAAATTCAACAATTAACTAAATCATTTTATCAATTTATTTTAGAACAAAATAATTTAGTAATTGATACTTCTAAAATTGAAAAAATAATGAAGTTATTTCTTGAATTTAAATTTGCACAAGCAAATAAAGAAATAAGTGAAATACAGAAAAATAAAGACTTTGCAACTCTATTTGAAATTTATAGACTAATAGGTTTTAATTATGTAAATTTACAATTAGATCAAGAAATTAAAGAAATTTATTATAAATGAAAAGAACTAAAAGAACAGAAAAAATACGAACAAGCAGATAAGTTAAGAGTAATCTTATATGAAAAAAATATTTTATAAACAAATAATGGAAAAATAAATAAAAGAAAGAAGAAAAGAGAGTTTAAATAATGGGAAAATATATTTGTGGGAAAAATTCAGTATTGGATGCAATAAAACATAATTTACCAATAATTCAAATTTTTTCTTCAAGACCTGAAGAGTTAATCAAAGTACAAAAAGACATTAAAGTTATAAAAAAAGATTACAAATATTTAGATAATCTAACAAAAGAAAACCATCAAGGTTTTATTGCACAAATAAGTGATATTGAAACACATGATTTAAATGTTATATTTAAAGATAAACCAGAAAAAATTTTAATTTTAGATCATATTCAAGACCCACACAATTTCGGAGCAATAATAAGAACAGCAAATGCCAGCGGAATTAATCATATTATCTTTCCTAAAGAACGTTCTGTTGATATTACCCCAACAGTTTTAAAAGTATCATCTGGCGGATTTATAAATATGAAATTTATTAAAGTTGCATCTATTAGTGCAACAATAACTAAACTAAAAGAAAAAAACTTCTGAATTTACGGAACAACTTTAAGTTCCAATTCCATCGATATTAATCAAACAACATTTAACTATCCACTGGCATTAATTTTAGGTTCTGAAGCAAACGGGATATCTAAAAGTGTAGAAAAAATGTGTGATCAAAATATTTATATCCCTTTAAAAGGAACTGTGCAATCACTAAATGTATCTGTAGCAGCCGGAATTGTTTTATTTAAATTAAAGTAAAACAAAGGAAAAGATGAACAAATCAGAAAAGGAAATAGAAAAATATAAAGAACTAGTAATTGCGGCTTCTAAAAATGTTTTTAGCAAATTCAAATACATTCCTTTAACTTGAGAAGATATTAATATTTATGGATTATCCATCGTTTTAGAAGTAGCAGAAATAGCAAAGAAATATAATCAAGAAGACAAAAAAGGTGTAATTTATGCTATCTTGTTTAATAAATTAATGACTTATGCTAAATCATTTACTAAAAATAATTCTAAAATAATGAATTTTAGTATTTCATTTGAAGATGAAATTTTAACCAAACTAGAATCAGAAAATTCAAAAGAATATCTTTTTAAAGAAGACTGTCAAAGATTTTTTAAAAAGTTTTCTCATGAAGAATTAAATATCTTAAATTTATATTATCTTAATAACAAAACAATTAAGGAAATATCTAATCAGTTTTATACATCATCCTTTAAAATTAAAAGGTTTTTAGAAAAAGTAAAACTCGAAGCAGTTGAATATTTCAAATAATTGCAAAAATAATATATAATTAATAAACTATGTCTAAAGAAAAAATTGCATTAGCTTGTGAAGTTTGCAAGTCAAAAAATTATGTTAAAAATAAATCTGTAGATGACAGATTAGTAATCAACAAGTTTTGCAGAAAATGCAATTCTCAAACTTTACACAAGGAAGAAAAATAATGAAAGAAAAAAGAAACAAAAAGAAAAGAGAAAAAAAATATTATTTCAGAAATTGAATTAAAGAAATAAAAAGAATTAAGTGACCAAAAGGTAAAGATGCTAATAAAAACTTTATGTGAACTATTATCTTTGTGGTTATTTGTTCAATTTTATTTGTTTCTATTTCTTTCGTTGCAACTTTAATTTGAAATTCAATAGGAGTAGGTTTTTAAATAATGGAAAAAGAAAATTTTAAATGATATATGATTTCAACCATATCAGGAAAAGAAGAACAAGTTATTGAGTCTTTAAATAACAGAATAAAATCAGAATTTTTAGATAGTATTTTTGAAGAAATTAAAATGTTTACAGTACCACATTTAACTCAAAAAGAAATCGACAAAAAAATAAAAGGGGAACCATTTGTTGTAAAAACAGAGAACCTTTATAAAGGTTACATTTTTGCTAAAATGCTTATGACTGATGATGCCTGATTTATTGTGCGTAATACTCAATATGTTACCGGACTTGTTGGTTCATCAGGAAAAGGAGCTAAACCAACACCAGTTTCTAACCGTGAAATTAAAAAAATGTTTGAAGCAGAAAAAAAAGGTTGAGAAAAATACAATGCCGGAATCATTGATTCACCTTTCAAACCTAATGTTGTAGTTAGAGTGATTGAAGGTAGTTTTGAAGGTGAAGAAGGAACAATCATAGAAACTGATGATAGATTAGGTGATTCTTGAGTAGAAATTGAAATATTTGGTAGAAAAACTCCTACAAAATTTTCTCATAAACAATTAGAAGTAGTAAAATAGTTCAAAAATTCAAAAAATTTGCATTTTTTTCAATAAAATGCATTTTTTATTCCACTTTTATGCAAAAAATTCAAAAAGTGGTAAAATTAATGTATATGATATTCAAATTTTCGAAAAATTTCAAATATTAAGTGAATATTATATATATTAAAAAATAATAAAATAAAGGAATAATATGAAATTAAGTAAAAAATTATTATTAGGACTCGGTGGAACATTAACAGGATTTGCAACTTTAGCAACTGTTGTTTCATGTGGAGATAAAAACAATTACTATACAACTGATTACTCAGGTATTAAAGCATTAGTAGACCAAAAAGCTCCAGAAATACAAAAAGCAATCACAGATAAAACAGCTAAAGAATTGAAAATTACTTTATTAACAGCTGGAGGAAATGTTAATGATAAATCATTTAACCAATCAGCTTGAGAAGCAATTTCTCAATTATCATTCCAAACAGAATCAAAAGCTAATAAATATGTATTAGGAGATTCATCTAACTTAGAAAAAAGTTACAATTCATTATTAACAACTGATTCTAATGTTTGAGTATTAACTGGATTCCAACAATCAGGTGCTTTTTCAAATTGATATAAAGTAAATAAAGATAAATTTAACCAAAAAGGAATTATTGTTATTGCAATTGACTGAGATTTACAAGATTCTGAATTACCATCAGGTAGATTTATTTCATTAAACTACAATACAGATGAAGCAGGATGAATTGCAGGTTATGCAACAGCAGATTACTTCTCAACTAAAGAAACTGATGATGCAAAAAGAAAAGTTGCAGCATTTGGTGGAGGATTAGGAGCTGGAGTTACTGACTTTATTGCAGGATACTTAACAGGAATTAAATACTACAATGCTAATAATCCTAAAGTTACAAAATTAACAGCAGATACATTAACTTTAGATACAGGATTTAAAGCAGATTCAACATCAACACCAAAAGTTAATACAGTAGTAACAACAGAAACACCAAAAGTTGTTTTACCAGTAGCTGGAAGTTTAACTTCTACAACTATTGATCAAATCCAAAAATCAAATAAAGGTCAATTTGTAATTGGTGTGGATACAGACCAATCATTAACTTTTGAAGCTTCAAAAACATTATTCTTTACATCAATTGAAAAAAGAATTGGAAATACTTTATTTAGAGTATTAGCTGACTTATTTACTAAAAAAGGAGCATCTTCAGATATTATTTCAACATTTGCTGAAGGAACAAAAAATGCTCATGTTAAATTAGGATACTGAGATGATTTTGTTGGATTAGCAAAATCACAAATTAGCGACAAAGCTGCAGCAGATGCTTCATTAGACAAAGCAGCAGCAAAATTCAAAGAACTTGTTACAAAAGAACATAAAGCAACTGCTAAAACTCTTTTAAGCATTCCAGTAATGGATCCAGCAGGAGCAGCAACTAACCAAACTGAATTAGATAAATTAGCTGCAGAAATTAACAAACAAACAGGAAAAGCAGCAACAACAGAACAACCTACTCCACCAGCATCTGGAGCAGGAACATCACAGGGGGGGGCAAATAACAACCCACAAAATCCTTCTGGAGGGAATGCAACTGGTTCAACAACCGGAACACAAAATGCTTCTGGACAAGCTGATGGAGCAGCAACTCAACCAGGTTCAGGAACTCCTACTACTCCAACTTCAAGTACAAGTGGAGAAGGAAATCAATCACAAGGAAGTAACACTGCTTCTCAACCTGCTAATAACACAGCACACCAAGGTTCATAATTTTATTAAAACAATCCAATAATCTACTATAACAATTAGATTAAAATAAAAAAATAACTTTTATGTTATTTTTTTATTTGTTTATTTGTTAAAATTATATAGGAAAGAGAAAAATGGAAAATACAGTTAATAAAGTAGAAAATGCAATTGAATTTATTAATGTTACAAAAGAATTTGGAACTATAATTGCCAATAAGAACATTAATATTAAGATCAAAAAAGGTACCATTCACGCTTTAATTGGTGAAAATGGTGCTGGAAAAAGTACTTTAATGTCAATTCTATTCGGTCTTTATACACCTACTAGTGGTCAAATCAAAATAAATGGACACAGTATGTATATTAAAGATCCTAACCAAGCTAATGATTTAGGAATTGGTATGGTTCATCAACATTTTAAACTCGTTGATGCATATACTAATTTAGAAAACATTATTTTAGGCGATGAATTTACACATAGAGGTTTTTTAGATAAAAAATTAGCAATTCAAAAAATACAAACTATACAAAAAAAATATAATTTAAATTTTGATTTAAATCAAAAAACAGGTGATGCTACTGTTTCTACACAACAAAAAGTAGAAATTATGAAAATGCTTTACCGTGATGCTGAAATTCTTGTGTTTGATGAACCTACTGCGGTTCTAAACCCACAAGAAATAGAAGGTTTATTAGAAACAATGAAAATATTTAGAGAAAATGGAAAAACAATTATTTTTATTTCTCATAAATTAAATGAAGTTAAATCAGTTTCTGATGAAGCAACCGTTATTAGACACGGAGAAGTTGTTGGACACTTTAATTCTTTAAAAAATGTTTCAATTTCAGAAATTTCAGAAGCAATGGTTGGTAAAAAAGTAGTAATGCCAAAAAACAACACTGAAAATAACTTTACTCAAGTTGGTTTTGAGTTTAGAAACGTTAGTGCCAAACATCTAAAAGGAATTCAAGACGTTTCATTTACAATCAATAAAGGTGAAATTCTAGCAATTGCTGGAGTTGAAGGTAACGGACAAGAAGAAATTGAATTTGTTGCTTCAGGGATGTTAAAACCTTCACATGGTAACGTTATCCTTTATAAAGAAGATGAAAAAGGTCAAATTCTTGAAAAAGATATCACTCATATGTCTGTAAGTAAAAAGAAAGAAGAAGGAATTTCATATATTCCGGGTGATAGACATAAATATGGTTTAGTTTTAGATTTTACAATTGGAGATAATTCAATAATTAGAAGACTAAAAGATAAATTATTTAAAAATTTAGGAATTTTATCAACTAAAAAAATTCACAATTTTTATAAAGAAATACAAACTGAATATGATGTTCGTGGTGGAAGAGACGGAAAATCCAAAGCTAGATCATTATCAGGCGGAAACCAACAAAAAGCAATTGTTGGTCGTGAGATGTTAACTGAACATAATTTTATTATCATTGTTCAACCAACTCGTGGATTAGATGTTGGAGCAATTAACATTATTCATAACAAAATACTACAAGAAAAAGCAGCAGGTAAAACTATTTTACTAATATCTTACGAATTAGATGAAATTTTTGCTTTAGCAGATTCAGTAGTAGTTATTAACAAAGGAAAAGTTTCAGACAAAAGAGATGTAAAAAATATTACAAGAAACGAAATAGGATTATTAATGGCAGGAGTACACAATGAATAAAGTAGAAGAAAAGAAAATATCTTTATTTAAAAGATTTTCAAACTTCTTTTTTGAAGAAGATAATACAAATGCAAGAAAGAAAATATTTAGTTCTTTATGAGCATTATTCTTTGGAATGATAATTGCTTCTATCTTTATTGCATCTTTAGGTTCTAATCCGTTTGAAATTTATTACCAAATTATAAATTCTTCATTAAAAGAAGAGTTTATTTATAGATTTTTAATTACTATTTCAGTATTTATATTTGCATCGATTGCTGTTGGTGTTGGATTTAAAGCATCGATGTTTAATATAGGAATACCAGGGCAAATGATGGCTTCAGGTCTTGTTTGTTTTGTTGTTGTAAGTTATTTAGGTTCAACAAGTAATACTGAAATCGTTGTTAAAGGATGACATTTAATAGTTGGACTTTTAGCAGGATTAGTTGCAGCAGCTTTTGTAGGGATGATTGCTGGATTACTAAAAGCATTCTTTAATATAAATGAAGTTATTTCAACAATTTTATTAAATTGAATTATTTACTATATTGCTTATCAATTACTTGTTGGGAAAATTCAAGGACTTCCTTTTACTTTACCTCCAGGTTTAACAGATTTACCAATATCTAAAAAAATAATTTTTGAAAATGATTTCTTTAATTCACAAGCATTTGCAGGAATTTTATTAGGTTTATCATTTATTTTTGCTATAGCAGTTTGATTTATAATCAAAAAAACACCTATTGGTTATAAAATTAAAATGACTGGATTTAACAAAAATGCTTCTAAGTATTCTGGAACAAATGAAAAATTATTAATTATATCTATTTTAAGTGTTTCAGCACTTTTAGCAGGGATAGCAGGATTTCTTTGATTTGTTTTCTCAAGACAAAATCTACCTATACTTTCATCTCCTGAACCTTTAGGATTTGATGCTATAGCAGTTTCATTGCTTGCTTATAATTCACCTATAGGAATTATTTTTACAGCAATATTCTATTCACTTTTAACAGTTGGTTCAGATAATATTCAAATTTTAAATCCAAAATTAGATGCACAAGCTGTTCAAATGATTTCAGGATTAATCATTTACTTTGCTGCTATCGCCGTAATTTTCTTTAAATTTAAACCAGTTTCTAAATTTATTAAATTTATTTTCTTAGTTAAAAGTCATTATTTCTATCATGAAAATAGAAAGATTTATGAATATAAACAAATAAGAACAAAAATTAAAAAACAAATTAAAAATAAAAATAATTCTTCAGAAACAATTGAACTATGAAGTAGAAGATTAGAAGTTTTAAATGATTATATTAAACACTTGCAAAATTTACATAAAGAAAAACCTTATGTATTTAAAAAAGCAAAAGCAGAATATATTCAAGAATTTATAAACTTTAAAAATAATAATAAATTAAGTCAAAATGCTACACTTAATGAATATATTAAACACCTTGAAAAAGAATTATTAATTAATACAAGATTTTTAAATAAATTATCAAATTTATCAAAAGAACATAAAATTAGCATCTTTAAAGCATATTGATTTAGTAAAAAAATTATGAGAAAAAACAACAAATTATCTATTAAAATAATCGAATTAACAAACGAACCAAACAAACTACAATGAAAAGTTCTTCAAAATGAACTTAAATCCGATTTCTTTAAAAAAGCTATGAATCAAAAAGACATTAACGAAGAGCAAAAAATTGAGTTATTTAGAGAGTTATCTGAAAAAAGAAGAGAAATTAATAAACAACTTTCTGAACTTGGTTTTTATGACTTAAAAGTTTTAAAAGACCAATACAAGGCAAATAGAGTTGAATTAAAAGCTCAATACACCAAAGAAAAAGATTTAATTGTTCAAAATATGAAAAACGAACACAAATGAATTAGAATTGAGGTAATATAAAATGGCAATATTTTCAATAATTTTAGTTTCATCAGTTTTACTGTTTGTTATTCTTGGTTTTTCAGCACTTTCTGGAATGTTCAGTGAAAGAGTTGGAATTGTTAATATCGGAATTGAAGGGATGTTAATAATTGGTGCTACTGTTTATGGATTACTTAATTATTTATTTAAAGTAGAAAGTGCTTGAATGCAAATACCATTATTAATAATTTCTTCATTGGCAACCGCTTTATTTGCATTATTGCATGGTTTTGTTACCATTAAATTAAAAGGAGATCATATTATTTCAGGGGTTGCAATAAACTTATTAGCTCCTGCATTAAGTATTTTCTTCTTAAGAACTTTTGGAGATGCTAATAAATTCCCGCAATATACACAAGAATTAGCATGATCTCAAGATTCGTTCGCAAATCTCAAAAATATTGTTTCTCTTAAATTAGTTTTAATATTAGTTATATTTCTTGTTGCACTAATAACATTAAATAAAACAAAATGAGGTTTAAGACTAAAAGCTATCGGAGAAAATCCACAAGCAGCAGATGTTGCTGGAATTAATGTTAATTTCTACAAATGACAAGGATTAATTATTTCTGGATTACTTGCAGGACTTGGAGGAGGAATCTTCTATCAATGAAAAGGAATTAGTTTTACAGGAAATGCTGGTGGATTTGGATTCTTAGCTCTTACTATTTTAATTATGGGTAGATGAAGAACATCATGAATCTTCTTTGTAACTATAATCTTCTCATTAATTTACGGAACAGCTTTAACATTACAAGCATCAAGCACAGGAGTGTTAGCAGCTGCAAGTCAATATGGTTTCTTAATTACAGCTACACCATTCTTGATTACAATATTTATTTTAATATTTACATCGAAAAGAGCTATTGCTCCAGCTGCAGTTGGACAACCATATGACAAATCAAAACGTTAAATTTAAAGCAAGCCAAAAAAAGGTTTGCTTTTTTATTACTTTAAAAGTGATAAAATAATAATTATGAAAAAAAATAAAAATCATTTTAAATTTTGAAAATCATTTATAGTTTTATCGCCTATTACTTTATCTTTAGTAGCATGTGGACAAAATAAAACTGAAAAAACAACAAATGAAGATTCAATAAAACCAGAACAACCAAAAATCACAAATCCAAGTGAAAATATAAATACTTCAACAAATACAAATCCCAATACACAAACAGGAAATAATAATTCTTCCAATAACAATCTAAACAATGATAAAAACACCAATATACAGCAAAATACAGATGTTTTCGCTTCGTTAAAGGATTTTCCAACAATACTAGAAGTAACAGAAAGAAATAAAGAATTAGACGCACTTTCTTTTTATTATAAATATAAAGATGCTCCTGATTTAATTTCTCAAAACATCGCAATTAAATGAGAATTGCAAGAAGAATATAAGATAAGAGCTACTTTTCCAAATACTGATAAAATCAATAATTCAACAGGAAAAATTAGTGATTTAGTTTTAACTTTTACTAAAAATAATCAAGATAAAAATATCACTATATCTTTACAAGGATTTAAAACTAATTCAACAAATACAGTTGATGAAAGAGAAAACTTTTTAACAAAAAAAGATTTAAATGGCTCAAGCGTAATAAAACTATTTGCTTCTTTAGTTGCTTCAATGCTGCAATATAATTCAAATATTGATAGTTTTAGAGAATTGCAAAATTCATCAACAAGCGATGATTTTACTTTAAATTATGAATATTTAGGATCTGGAAATAAAGAAAATTTAAAACAACTTTTCAAAGACAAAAATATTGTTTTAAATCCTTCATTAAGTGCTTTATTTTTTGAAAAACACGAAGATTCAACTAAACCAAAATATAATTATGAAGTTGTTGGGGTATCTGCTAATGATTTAGAAGGGACTATGCAAGTTGAAGTCTCTATCAAGCAAATTGATAATAATACAGGAGTTACTGATTCTTATCATAAATATTTTGAATTTTCAGGATTTAGAAAATTTGCAAAAGATCAAAATGGTAATTTAATTTCTAATCCATTTTCAGTTTATTTACTTGAAAATGAAGCAATAGAAATAATTAATAAGTATAAACTAAAATCCAAAATTGAAAATAGCATTAGTAATATGAATATAACTAATGAAAAACAAAAAATAACACTTTCTATTACAAACCAAGAAAAAGATACACTAAAAAATGCTATATTTAATAAATTGTTAATTGCTGTTTATGATCGAGAAAAAGAAAAAATCTATAACAACTGAGATAATTTACCAAGAGCAACTAAGTTTATAGCAAGAAAAGATAAAACTTCAATATATCCTTTTATAACATCAATTACAAAAGAGATTATTGAAAATGTTGATTTTTATGTATTTAAAGAAACTAACTCTGAAGAAAATAAAATAATAATGCAACTTGAATTAAAGATTTTTCCTTTTGTTTCTAGTTCTATTAATGACTTAAGATCTATTACTTTTTCAGATCAAGAAATACACTGAACAAAAGACTTAATTGAATTTAATTTAAATGAACTTAAATAATAAAAAAGTTTTTCAAGAAAGCAAAACAGTTGAAAGATATAAAAAAGACTTTCAAGAAACAGGATTGTGAGAATCGGAAAAATTTTTAATTGATAAATATTTTCCAAATAAAGAATTAAAAATTTTAGATTTAGGTTGTGGTGTTGGTAGAACAACATTTGCTCTTTATGAACTAGGTTATAAAAATATAACTGCCATTGATATTTCACAAAATATGATCGAAAAAGCAAAAGAAATCAATTTATCCAAAAAATATAATATTGAATTTAAAGTTGAAGATGCATCAAGATTATCTTTTAAAGATAATTCTTTTGATTATGTTTTATTTTCCTTTAATGGTTGACCTGGAATACCAAGTGAAAAATCCAGAATAAACGCTTTAAAAGAAGTATTTAGAGTTTTAAAAGAAAAGGGAATATTCATTTTTTCTTGTCACGATAGAGAAGAAGTAGAATATTTAGAATATTATAAAAACTTTATAGAAGAATGTAAAAATGAATTTAGATTTGAAAAATATGGTGATTTTATTTTCAAAAACGAAGATAAAATTTGTGATTTTTTACATTTATATTCTAAAAATGAATTAAAAACAATTCTTGAAAATCAAAATTTTGAAATTTTAGATATCATAAGTCGCGATGAACATTTTAAAGAAAGTAAAAAAATTTTAGAAATTTCAGACAATACAAATTTTTGAATAGTAAAAAAATAAGGATAGGAGTCCTTATTTTAATTTATAAAAAAAAGAATAAAAAAATGGCGATCCCGAGAGGATTCGAACCTCTGACAACAAGCTTAGAAGGCTTGTGCTCTATCCTGCTGAGCTACGGAACCACTAATATGTATTATACCATAATTTAATATTTTTCTTTAATTCTTTTTAAATTAATTTCTGCTTTTTTAAAGTAAGCATTAATTAGCATTTCTTCTTTAATATTTAAAATATCTAAAAAACCAAGAATTAAGCTAAAAAGAGTTGATAAATTTGTTGAGTTAAACTCTGTTTGAAAATCAACTGCAGCTTTAAAAACATTTTGCAATTGGATGTTAATATCAGCTGAAACTGCTGTTTTTTTAATTATAGGATTTAAATTTAAATTATTAGCACATGAACTTAAAAAATGAATTATGTCAGCTCATTCTTCTAATAATTTTTCATTATTAATATTTCTATTTTGTTTTCAATATTTGAATGATTGCAATTCATTTGCAAATTCAGCAATTTCGACAATTATTGCCAAAGTCACTTGCTTATGTCACTCCAAAACATCCATTGAAACATTTCTTTGTTTTATTGATTCTTCAAATTTAGAATCAAGTGTTTTTTGAAAAATAAATATTTTAGTAAAATCCATAATATTATTATATATTAATTTCTTTTTTATTTTTAAAACTAAAGAAACTTTTATTTTCTTTTAATGAAGATTAATAATTTATAAAATTGTTTGGCAAAAAACGATATTATTGTATAATATTAATAATTATGGCGGATGTGGCGAAGTGGCTAACGCATCGGGTTGTGGCTCCGACATACGCGGGTTCGATCCCCGTCATCCGCCCCATTTTTTAAGTTATCTTAAAATTTAAGAAATTTAAAAAATGGTTTTTTTTATTTTCTTAATCATATCTGAAATATAGTAAAATAAGAATATGCAAATAAAACTTGATCAATTTTATACAAAAAAGGCAATTGCTAAAAAATGTATCTCTAAAATTGATAATTTAGAGCAATATAGTATTATAATTGAACCTTCAGCTGGAGAAGGTAGTTTTAGTGATTTGTTAAATAATGTTATTGCTTATGATATTGAGCCTAAAAACAGCAATATCATTAAACAAGATTTTTTTTGTGTCAAAATCAATAAACCAAATACTGAAAAAATTTTAATTATAGGGAATCCGCCTTTTGGTTATAGATCATCTTTAGCTAAAAAATTTATCAAACATTCAATAGATTTAAATGCTTCAACAATTGCATTTATTTTACCTAATACCTTTAGTAAAATAACTAATCAATCAACTAGTTTATTTCCAAAAGAGTGGAAATTAGTTACAGAATGAGAATTACCGAAAAATTCTTTTTTTATTTATCATAAGGATCAAAAAGAAGTATATCATGTTCCTTGTACATTTTTTGTTTGAACAAAAATGACAGAAAATAAACAAAAAGATTTAAGAAAGAAAAAACCTACAATTATTCCAAAAGAATTTGTCTTTTTACCAAGAGGAAGTCAAGAAGCTGATTTTACTATAAATGGAAATTCTGCAAAAATTAAATCATTACAAGAAGTAACAAATTCAAAATCTGAACATTATATAAAAGTAAAAGAAAATTATGATATTGAACTAATTAAAAACGAATTTAGAAAATTAGTTTTTAAACCCAAATCATCAATAAATGGTGGTAATTATTGAATCAATCAAGATGAAATAATAATCGCTTGAAATGAAAGGAAAAAAACACGTGAGTAAAGAAATTAAAGACATTTTCAAAGTTATTGAAAGTTATAAAATAAGAATAAATAACTTTAGCAAATATGTAAATAAAGAAAGTATTGATGAGCAAAAATTAGAAGATATCACAAGTTCTATTAAATATTTTTTTATTATCTCTGTTTTGAGTCCACAAAGTAAATTCACCTTACAACAAACTTTTATATAAAAAAAGTTTGAATTTGAAAAGATATCACCGAAGTTAGAAAAAGGTGATTCAAAAGATAAAGACAACCTTTATTATGAAATAAAATGTTCCACTCCTTCTGCAAATGGCAATATTTTAAATATTGTCCAAATCAGATTACACCATGAATTAGATTATTATTTATGTGTTTTTATAGATGGTTTGTTTTATAAAAATAATTTTCTATTTTTATTAACCAAAGAAGAAATGGAAGAAGAAATTAAAATTTTAGGACATAGTGCACATGGAGTTATCAACAAAAACAATAATAATAACAAACAAGAATATCGTATTAGCATAGATTTAAATGATTTAAATAATACAAACACTAGTAGGTGATTAGAAAAATACAGAGACTCAAAACTTGAAGAAAAATTATTCAATTCATAATAACTTTAAATCTTGGATTTTACTATTAAATAAAAATAAATAATCTTTTTGTAATTACAGATATAAAATGTCACTTTTTATAAATATGTGTTAATTTAATGATA
>NZ_JBTGVE010000022.1:0-15280 GCF_054343415.1 Mycoplasma sp. AC157
AGTATTAAATATATGAAAAAAAAGAAAAAAATCCCGTCAACTGGGAAAGACGGGATTTTTATGAAAAAGGGAAAGATAGTATTAAAGTTATTACTAAAAATCAAACTTATTATTTACATTATGTTTTTAATTACCAAAAAACAATGTTAGAATTAAATGCTTTGATTGAAATTATGAAAGAAGAAAGATGGCATTAATTATTTTTGCAAAGGTAAAACCCTATTTAAACGCCAAAAATTTAAGATTAAAAAATAGTCCAATTAAGGACTATTTTTGTGCTTTTTCTATTTCTTTTTTAATTTGAATTTCTTTTTGTACATCTTCTATTGAACTTTTAGCTTTAGTATCATGAGTTTTATTAGATTCATCATTAATGTCAATGATATTTGAATCATATGATACTGAATCACTAATAATAGTTATTAATTCTTTTTGAGCATATACAATTGCAGATTTAATATAAATTATTTCTTCTTTGTTTTCGCTTTTGATAAAAGCTTTGGATGGAACTATTGATGCAACAAATGGTTGAATTCCATATTGCAATCCTTTATATCCTTCAGTGGTTTTTAAAGTAATAATTTCGATATTTTTTTCTAAAAATACCCCATTAGGAGTAATTATTTTTAGTTTAGTTATTTTCATAATTAATAATTAAAGTTTTTTAGCTTTTTCAATTGCTTCTTCAATTGAACCAACATATAAAAATGCTTCTTCTGGTAATGAATCGTGTTTACCTTCAATGATTTCTTTGAAACTTCTAATTGTATCTTCTAATGGTAAAAATTTACCTGAAATACCTGAGAATTTTTCAGCAACAAAGAAAGGTTGAGATAAGAAGTTTCTAAGTCTTCTTGCTCTTGAAACAGTTCTTTTATCTTCTTCAGAAAGTTCATCCATACCAAGGATAGCAATAATATCTTGTAATTCTTTAAATTTTTGTAAAATTTCTAAAACTTTTCTAGCAACACTATAGTGTTCTTCACCAATTACAAGCGGATCAAGCATTCTTGAACCTGAAGCAAGTGGATCAACTGCTGGATAAATACCAAGAGCAGCAATGTTTCTATCTAGAACTGTTTTAGCATCTAGGTGAGCAAATGTTGTTGCAGGTGCAGGGTCAGTTAAGTCATCTGCAGGTACATAAACTGCTTGTACTGAAGTTATAGAACCATTTCTTGTAGAAGTAATTCTTTCTTGCAATTGTCCCATTTCTGTAGCAAGAGTTGGTTGGTAACCAACCGCTGAAGGGATTCTTCCAAGTAATGTAGATACTTCGGAACCTGCTTGAGTAAATCTAAAGATATTATCAATAAATAAAAGAACGTCTTGATTTAGTTTATCTCTAAAGTATTCAGCCATTGTTAGTCCTGTTAAAGCAACTCTCATTCTAGCTCCGGGAGGTTCATTCATTTGACCAAAAACAAGTGCTGTTTTGTCTAAAACTCCTGCAGCTTTCATTTCGTGATAGAGATCATTACCTTCTCTTGAACGTTCTCCAACTCCTGCAAAAACAGAGAGACCACCATGTTGAGTAGCTATGTTGTTAATAAGTTCTTGCACAAGAACTGTTTTTCCAACTCCAGCTCCACCAAATAAACCGATTTTTCCACCTTTAACATAAGGGATTAATAAGTCGATAACCTTAATTCCTGTAACTAAAATTTCAGAAGTTGATTTTTGATCTTCGTAAGTTGGTGGAGTAGCGTGGATAGGCATTTTTAGTTTTGCATCCACTGAACCTAATTCATCAATAGGTTCACCAAGCACATTGAACATTCTAGAAAGAATTTCTTTTCCTACAGGTACTTGAATTGGTTTTCCTGTATCTACAACTTCAAGTCCTTTAGAAAGTCCATAAGTCATTTCCATGGCGATAGTTCTAACTACATCATCACCAATGTGTTGTTCAACTTCAAGGATAATTTTTTTGTTTGCATTAAGATTAACTTCTAAAGCATTAAGTAAAGCTGGAAGTCTACCTGATTCAAATTTTACGTCAATAACAGGACCTAAAATTTGAACAATTTTACCTATATTTTTTTCCATAGTTTCCTTCCTTTCTTTATTATTTTGTTGTTGTTCCACCTATTATCTCAGTTATTTCTTGAGTAATAGAAGATTGTCTTGCTCTATTAAAGACAATTTGTAAATTGTTAATAATTTCATCTGCATTATTTGATGCATTTTCCATAGCTGTTCTTCTTGAAGACATTTCGGAAATTTTAGATTCAGCTAAAGCATTGTAAATTGTAGAACCCATATATAAAGGGATAAGATTTTTTAAAATAATTTCTGGATTAGGTTCAAATTCTACTAAGACATTATTTTCATTGTCGCTAATATTAAAATCACTTTTTTGATCGTTATTTAGTGGTAACAATTTTTTAATTAGTGGTTCATAAAGCACACTATTAATAAATTTGGTATAAACTAAATTTACTTCTGAAACTGATTTAGATTCTAAAAGTTCTTTTATTTTGTTGATAACATTATTTACTAGTGAATAGTTTAAGTCATCTCCATAGTTAGAATGTTTTTGAATAACTTGAGTTTCAAAGTCTTTAAAAAGGGAAATTCCTTTATTTCCGAAAATTATTAGTTTATCATTTTTACCAATTTCCTTTTTAGTTAATTTGTAGATATTGCTGTTATATCCACCACATAATCCTAAATCGGAAGTAATGATAATAAATAATTTTGGTGCTTCTTTATTTAAAGTAAAAATTTCGCTAATGTTTTTAGTTTTTTGTGCTAATGAACTTAAAATGCTTTTGATAGAATTTGAATATTCTTGAATAGAAAGGAAATTATTTTTCATTCTTCTTAATTTAGCACTGGAGAGTAATTCCATTGCTTTAGTTATTTTTCTTGTATTTGAAATTAAATTAATTCTAGTTTTTATTTTTTGATTAGAAGCCATTTTCTATAACTCCGGCATTGCAGGATATAAAGAAGCATCATAGTTAGGAATTTTGTTGATAAATTCTAAAATAAAACTTCTTATTAATTTTTTAAATTCAACTAATAATTCGTCGTTAAATGCTCTTTCTTTAATCAATTCAGCCTTTAATTCTAAGGCTTTAGTATCGCTGTTTATAAAGTTAACTAATTCATCTCTATATTGTAAAATGTATTCTTTTGGAATTGGATTAATTAGTTTATCTTTAACAGAAAGTAAAATAATGGCTTGATCGTTTTGGTCAAAATGAATATATTGTCATTGTTTTAACAATTCATAAACTTTAGAACCGTGATCTAAAATTCTTCTTGTTGTTTCATCTAAATCTGAACCAAATTGAGCAAATGATTTTAATTCATTATATTGAGCTAATTGTAATTTCAATGAAGAAGAAACAAATTTCATAGCTTTAGTTTGAGCACTTGAACCAACCCTAGAAACAGAGAAACCAACATCAACAGCAGGTTTTTGTCCAGAGTTAAATAAAGCCTCTTTCATAAAGATTTGACCATCTGTTATAGAAATAACGTTTGTAGGAATATATGCTGAAATATCCCCTGCTTGTGTTTCTATAATAGGTAGTGCTGTAATTGAACCACCACCATTTTCTTGATTAAGTTTAGCAGCTCTTTCAAGTAAATATGAGTGTTGGTAGAAGATATCTCCAGGATATGCTTCTCTACCAGGTGGTCTTCTTAAAAGAAGTGAAAGTGTACGGTAAGCAACTGCGTGTTTTGATAAATCATCATAAACAATTAGCACATTTTTCCCTTTATACATTCACTCTTCGGCAATAGTTACTCCTGAGTAAGGAGCAATATATTGTAAAGGAGCAAGTTCAGAAGCTCCAGCAACAACAACTGTTGTATATTCCATTGCACCACTGTTTTGAAGTTTATTAACAATTTGTGCAACTGTGGAATTTTTTTGTCCAATTGCTACATAAACACAGTGGACATTTTGTCCTTTTTGGTTTAAAATTGCATCAATAGCAACAGCAGTTTTCCCTGTTTGACGGTCACCAATAATTAATTCACGTTGACCTTTTCCAATTGGAACCATTGAGTCAATAGCTAATATACCTGTTTTTAAAGGTTCGTTAACTTCTTTTCTTTTCATAACTCCAGGAGCTTCAACAAAGATTTCTCTTCTTTTGCTAAAGTCAATTGCACCTTTACCATCAATAGGTTCTCCAAGAGCATTAATAACTCTTCCAACCATTTGTTCTCCGACAGGAACAGAAATGATTTTTTTAGTTCTTTTAACTAAATCGCCTTCAACAACTTGGTTTTCTTTACCCATGATAACAACTCCGACAAAGTCGCTTTCTATGTTTAAAGCCATACCATAAATGTTATTAGGAAATTCAACTAGTTCCCCAAGACCAACCTTTTCTAGTCCGGATACAAGAGCGATTCCGTCACCAACTGAAATTACTTTTCCAACTTCGTCAGAAATGATTTTTTTGCCATATGACTTAATTTGTGCTTTTATTAATGCTGAAATATCACTTGTTTTTAATGGCATATTATTTTTCTCTCTTTCCTTTAAGTATATGATCTTTTATTTGATTTAATTGAGAATTGATTGAATTTTCAAAAATTAAATCATCTATAATAATTTTGATACCAGCAATTAGTTTTTTATCAATTTCATTTTTTAAAATTACTTTTTTATTGATTTTTGTTTCAATAAAATCAATAATTTTGTCCATATATTCTTTATTCAACTTATGACTTGAATAAACAATACCTTTTTTCTGTTTTAAATAGTCAAGAGCATATTTTTCAAATTTATTAAAAATATAATTAATTGAACTTATAAAGTGATTTTGAACTAAAAGTTTAATCATATTTACAAGTTCTGTTTGATAAGTTTTCGCAAAAGAAGCATCGATTAATTCTTCTTTTAGTTCAAATTCGATCTCAAAACTTTTTAAATATGGAAGTAAATCTTCTTCTTTTTTAAAGATTTCACTTAGTTTTTCTGTTTGTTTGTAAAAAACATCAACTTTTTTTTGTTCTAATGCAATTTGAAAAATAGCTTGTGCATAACCATTAATTCTTTCACTACTTATTGTATTCATAATTATTCATAAACCTCATTAAGTAATTTATCAATAAGTTCTTTTTCTTCGTAGTGACTTACGTGTTTTTCTAAAATTTTTGATGCTAATTTAGTTGCAACTGTAATAATTTCTTCTCTAGATTCCTCTTCAAATTTCTTTTGTTGCTGTGAAATATTTTTGTGTCCATCTTCAATAATTCTTTTTGCTTCTCTTTTAGCATTAGTAATGTATTGATTTGCTATTTTTTCAGACTCGATTTTAGCTTGGTTAATAATACCAGCTGCTGCAATTCTTGCTTCTCAAAGTTCTGTATTTCTTTTTTCTTCTAAAACTATGGATTTTTCTTTATTTTTGACACTTTCATCGATGTTATCTTGAATGAATTGTCTTCTTTCTTCAATTACCTTTTTAATAGGTTTATGAACAAAGAAAAATAAAGAAAAGAATACAATTAAGAAGGCGATAACAGTTGCAAGAATTACTCAAGGGTTTGGAAAAATATTTTTAAATAGATTGGAAATATCTTCACTTGCATCAACTTTTCCATCTGAACTGAATTGTTTTAAAATTAATTGATCCATTTTAATCTAATAAACAAAAATTAAAAGTATTGCAATAACAAGTGCATAAATTGAAGAAGTTTCAGCAATAGCAGCACCAATAATCATTAATTTGTTGATTTTTTTCTCTGCTTCTGGGTTTCTCCCTACAGCTTCAGCAGCTTTACCTGCTGCAAATCCTTGACCAGCTCCAACACCAAGAGCTCCAACCATAGCTAGACCTGCTCCAATTGCAACAAGACCAATCCCTGTAGAATTTGCTGAAACTTTAGGATCTAATTTTGAAGCAATTTCGATAATTTCATTTGTCATTTTAAAATCTCCTTATTTTATTATTATTCAACTTCAGCATTTGTACTTCAATAAGTTGTAGTTAGTAAAGTGAAGACATATGCTTGAATTACTACACCAAAAATATCAAAATAGAATATTAGTGGCGCAAAGAATATTGCTGCTGGCAAGTTAAAAACGCTAAATCCAGCTATTGGCAATAATGATCATACAAATTGTGTACCTGCATAAAATAAAATCAAAATAGTTGAACCACCAATTATATTACCAAACATCCTGAATGATAAAGAAATTAATGGTGCAGGAATTGAAATTATTTCAAGCGGATTAAGAAATTTTTTGAAAAATCTCCATTTTTGCATAGTAATACCTATGACATAAATTCCACTTCAGGATACAAAAGCCAATGTGAATGTTACGGAATATGTACTTCCTATTGGTTCTAATCCAAATAAAGAAAGTAGATTTCCAAAAAGTAAAAAGGTAAATAAAGTAAATATATAAGGTTTAATATTTGTTGACAATTTACCTTTAAGACCACTTTCATCTACAATTGATTCAACAATACCAAAGTATTGTTCAGTTATATAAACAACCGTTGTAGGTGCTTTATCTTTTTTTGTTTTTTTAATTTGAAAGTATAAAATCAATGATGTTACAACAACTAAAAAAACTAATATAAAAAGAGTAAAAAGTTGTGGTTGATTTCAATTTTCTAATCATTTATCCATTCTTTTTATCCTTTATTTTTTTAATAATTAAATTAATTACAACAACTGGTAAAACAAGTGAATTTCCAATAATATAAGTTATTAAATTTATAGGAAATAAAATAACTTGTATGTCATTTGTATTTGTAAATGCTTTATTAATAAAGACAATAGCAATAATTAATAATACATGAAATATTAATGAAAACAAACTAAAGACTATTCCAATTGTGTAAAAAAAATTCTTTTTTTTGCTATTTGTATTAATATTAACCTTTTTTAGTAACTCTAAAGTAAAAATTTTACTAAAAAAAGTTATATTCACAGAAATAAATGAAAAAATTCATCCTAATAGCAGAGAATAATTTCAAATAGAAAAAATAACAAAAACTATAAAAACTATTAAATATATAAAAATATATAAAAATATCAAGTTCAAAAATTCTTTTATTTTTTCTTTCAATATAACTCCATTTTGACAAGATTTCTCAAGTCCTTATAATTTTATTCTTTTTTGCAAAAAAGCATATATTTTTTAGCAAATTATATGAAAAAGAAAAAAAAATAACAAAAAAACACTGTAAAGTGTGTTTTTTGCTAAAAAAAGTTTTTCCAAATCATTTCAAAACTATTTTGGCAAAAATAAAATATGAAAAAAAATTATCTTTTTTTATAAAAAAGTTCCAAAAAAGTATTATAATGTGGTAGATAGTGGTAAGGAGTGGTAATGTTTGGAAGTCATTTAAAAACTATTGACGAAAAGAACAGAATCATAATCCCTTCTAATTTCAGAGAAAAATTAGGTGATTATGTTTATGTTTCAATCGGTTTAGATAAAGTCATTGAAATTCGTTCTAAAGAAGAATTTGACTTAATCAAAGAAAAACTTAAAAAAAATAACTCTTTAAATAAAGCAGTTAGAGAATTTGCAAGATTTTTCTTTGGAAATACAACTGATGTTACTATTGACAAAGTTGGAAGAATTGTCTTACCAAAAACATTATTAAAAACTTGCTCTATCGAAAAAGAAGCGTATTTAATTGGGGTTGGAGAAAAATTAGAACTCTGACCAAAAGAAAAATACGAAAAACAGCAATCTAAATTCCTTGATGATGAAGAGATGGATGAGCTCCAAAAAACTTTATTTGAAAGTGGAGTTGAATTATAATGGAACATTTTCCTGTTTTATTAAAAGAAGTAATTGAAAAATTAGAAATTAATGAAAATGGTATATATCTAGATTTAACGCTCGGAAGAGCGGGACACTCATCTAAGATTTTAGAAAAACTTAAAAATGGTCATCTATATGCATTTGATAAGGATATTGAAGCAATTAAGAAAAGTGAACAAAAACTCAGTTCAATATCTGGAAATTTCACTTTAATTCATAGTGATTTTAAAAATATCAAAAGCGAATTAGAAAAACTTAATATAAATAAAGTAGATGGCATATTAGTAGATTTAGGAGTTTCATCTCCACAATTAGATGAAACTTCCAGAGGTTTTTCTTATAATAAGGATTATCGTCTAGATATGAGAATGGACCAAAGTCAAACTTTGGATGCTCATTATATTGTCAATAATTTTTCAGAAAGTGAATTAGTAGAAATATTTAAACAAAACGCTGATGTAATGCTCCCACAAAGAGTTGCGAAAGCTATAGTTCAATGCAGACCCATTAATACAACTTTAGAGTTGGTAGAAGTAATCAGGAAATCATTACCTGCTAAGGTTGTAAGAATGAAAAATCCTGCAAAAGCCGTATTTCAAGCTATTAGAATTGCTGTTAATAACGAATTAGAATCTCTAAATACTTTATTAGAAAATGCTATTGATTTTCTTAAAGTTAATGGAAAATTACTCATAATTTCCTTTCATTCAATCGAAGATCGAATAGTAAAGAAATTTTTTAAACAATTAATATCAGAAAATGAAGTTGATTATCGGATTCCGATAATGCAAGAAAAAAAATGAATTGCAAAATCAATTTTACCTTCTGATGAGGAAATAAAACAAAACAAAAGAAGTAGAAGTGCAAAATTACGTATTTTAACAAGATTAGTGGAGTAAAAAATGAAAAGAAATATAAAGGTTGTTGCTAAAATTGACACATCTTTACAAGAATGTGCAATCTTAGCTTTTGAAGAAATAAAAAACGAAAAAGTTTTAATCTTTAATGAAAAAAACTTATTACAAAAAGAAGTTTTTGATTTTTATAGAGATGCGATGCAGTCTCTAAATAAAAAAATCAAAACAAATATTAAAAAAATTTTTATTTCTTTGAGCGACAATTTTCTTTTTGAAACTAATCTTTATTCAGTTGAAACCGAAATTTTAAACCATAAAAAAACAATCACAAGTGAAGAAATAAATAGAAATTTAACTCAAGCAAAACAAAACAATTTAATTTCTAATCATACCTTTATTTCTATCATTCCACAAGAATACAAAACATATAAAAACGGTATATTAATTTATGAAGGTAATGAAAAACCTTTATTAAAAAATGCTGATTCTATTGAAATTAAGTATTCATTTACTTTTTTAGAAAACAATTTATATCAAGAAATAAATAATTTATTTTCACAATTAAATTTAGAAATTGAATCATTTTTTACTGAATTAATATCATTAGATAGACTTATTAATCTAGATTTAAATAATCAAGATTCTAAAAAAATAATAATTAATTTAAATAGTTCTAATACTAAAATTTCAGTTATAGAACAAGGGCATATTAAACAAATTAAAGATATTGCTTCTTCTTTTGCAGATATTAATAAAATAGTTGCAAAAGAATTAAATTTAGAAAAAAATCAAGTAGATGAACTAGTTAATATATATGGAGATAGCTTATCCATAATCAAACCCTCTACTAGTTTAATTAAAAATAAATTAACTGTTTTAGAATTTAAAACTGTGTTAGAAAAACATTATAACAAAATTGCTGAACTTGTTGTTAATGAAATCAAAAACATAGAAAATTACAGTGAATTTGCAATTTTTCTAAATAAAAAAGAAGAACAAAATACTATATTTTTATCTTTGATTGAACAAAAAATCAACAAAAAAATTATTATTTTTAACTCTAAATTCCACCCTTTAATTTCCAAAGATGCAAAAGAAATTTTAGAAGGAATAAAATACATCGAAAAATCATATAATAATATTGATTTAAGTAAAAGTGAACACTTTTTAATTAATACTCAACCTTATTCAACAGATGAATTAATTTTCAAAGGTAATAAATTCTTAAATTTTTTAAACAAATTACTAACAAAAAGGATAAAACATGCATAATACTTTTAAAAACAACATAAAAATAAAAGTTTTAGGTATTGGTGGTTGTGGAAACAACTCCATAAAAACCTTAATGGAATATAACTTACCTAATGTTGAATATATAGCATTAAATACAGATGCACAATCCTTGAGTTATTTTGATGAAAATAAAGTAATTTACCTTGGTGATTACGAAAAAAGAAAAGGCTTTGGTGCAGGAAGTAACCCTAAAATTGGTTTTGAATGTGCCTTAGAAAGTCAACAAGAAATTGAAGATAGAATCAAAGATGCAGATATTGTTATTATAGCTGCTGGAATGGGAAAAGGAACAGGAACTGGAGCATCTAAAGTTGTAGCAGAAATTGCTAAAAAAACTGCTTCTTTAGTTATTGCTGTAGTTACAACTCCTTTTGAACACGAAGGTGAAAGAATTAAAAATAATGCTCTTCAAGGAATTGAAGAACTTAAAAAAATAGTTGATGGACTAATTATTGTCTCTAATCAAAAACTACTTGCTAATTATGGTTCAGTTTCTAATGAACATTCACTTAAATTCTCTAATACAATATTAGAAAAAACCTTAAACATTATTAATGAAATAATTAATGAAGTTGGTGTTCAAAATGTCGATTTTGCCGATTTATTATTTGTAACTAAAAACAAAGGTGAAATAATAATGAACGATGCAAGTGCATCAGGTAAAGACAGAGCAGAAAAAGCAGCACAAAAAGTTATTTTTTCCAACATTTTAGAACACGAAATCACAGGATGTACAGATGTTATCGTTAATATTAGCGGTTCAGCTGTAACTTTCCAAGAAATTAGTTTAATTATTGATTTAATTAAAAATGCAACAGGAGAAAATGTTAATATTATTCAAGGATTAATTTCTAAAAATAATAGTGATAAATCACTGAAAATTTCCCTAGTTGCTTCTGGTTTAGAAAGAAGTTCTAACTCTTATAAAAATTTAGATTTGATTAATAATACTGCTTCTATGTCAACTTTAGATTCTCAACACACAAACACTTATAGTGATTCTACATATAACAATAATGAAAGTTTTAATAGTCCATTATTTCAAAATAGTAGTATTTCAGAAGATTCAACAACTTTTAATGAAGAGGAAGAAGATAATTCAGAATTATCACTCCCTAGTTTTTTAAAGAACAACTTGTAAAACGATGTCTTAGAAGTTTGCAATATTAACTTTAAAAACCTTTAAAAGCAAGTTTAAACTGGTTAAATTGAAGTTTTTCGCTTCAATTTTTCTTTTTTTTATTATAATTAAAAAATGAAAATTGGTATATTTGGAGGATCGTTTGATCCCATTCATAAAGGGCATATAAAGGTAGCAGAACAATCACTAAAAATTTTATCTCTAGATAAATTCTTTTTTGTTCCAGCTTTTAAAAGTCCATTTAAAAGAAAAAGTAAATACGAAGATTGAAATGATCGTGTAAAAATGATCAATGATGTTAAACCAGAAAATACGGAAATTTCTTTATTTGAGATAAATCGTAAAGGAGTAAGTTACACTATTGACACTGTTAATTATTTTAAAAATAAATTCCCAAATGACGAATTATTTTTAATTTTAGGTTCAGATAATTTGGATAAATTACACAAATGAAAAGAGATAGAAAAAATCAGTTCATTAGTGAAAATTGTTATTTTTAAAAGGGAAAATAAACTAAATAAGGAAAATTTAAAAAAATTTAATTGTATTTTATTAAACAACGAAATTTTCCCCGCTTCTTCAACGGAAGTTAAATTAGGGGATTTTAGTAATTTATTTAACCAAACAATTGAATATATCGGAAAGAATTTTCTTTATATTTTAGAAATTTTAAATAACACTACAGATGCCAAGTTAAATAAACATTGTAGAGCAACAGCATCGCTTGCTGCTGAGTATGCAAAAAGTTTAAATTATAATGCAAAAATAGCTTGATTTTCTGGACTAGTTCATGATTTAACAAAAAGATGAACAATAGAAATGCATAGAGATTTTTTAGTAAAAAATGATATAGATGAAAAAGAAATTCCTGATTATAAATTACACCAAACTACAGCTTCTTTATGATTAGATAAATATTATAAAGTGCAAAATCCAGAAATAGTTAGAGCTATTTCTGTGCACACTTCTATTAATTATGAAATGTCAACTTTAGACAAGATTGTTTTTATGGCAGATAAATTGTGTCAAGGTAGAAAATGAGAAGGAATACAAGCTATTAGAAATTTAGCTTTTAGCGATTTTGATTTAGCTTTTAAAAAAGTAGTAGAGCACATTAAACATTTTAATTTAAACAAAACCACAGTTTCAAAAGAACAATTAGATATTTATGATTATTGACTTAACAAAGATTAAAAACGCATTAATAATTGCCGATCAAGAAGAAGAGCATTTACTTATTCAAGAAGGATGAAACTTAAAAAAGACTATTAAAAAACTAAATAAAAAATTTTTAGTTTTTGAAAAAAACAATAATTTTCTAGTAGTTTTATATTCTGGTATTGGATTAATTAATGCTGCAAGTAGCACTACTTTACTACTTTCTGTTTTTAATAAGATTGAAAATGTTTATAATTTTGGTGCAGTTGGTTCAATATCTAAAAAACATGATATTTTTGAGATAGTGATTCCAAAAAAATTTTTTAATATTGATACGCAAACTCCTTGATACAATTTTGGACAAACACCAGGGGAAAAACAGTATTTTTTAAATAAAATAAAAATAATAGAAAAAGTAAAATACAGCAATATCTGTTCTTCAAATTCATTTCTTGATTCCAAAGAAAAAGCTCTAGAATTCTACAAAAAAACAAAATGTGAAATTTTCGATATGGAAAGTTTTGCCATTGCACAAGTTTGTTCTCAAAACAAAATTAATTTTTTTAGTGTAAAAGCAATTTCTGACAAAATTTCGCAAGATATAGATAATAAACTAGATATTAATTTTAGAATAAAAGAATCATCAAAAAAAGCTTTTTTATTTTTAATTAGCAAGATAATTGATAATTAATTTTCTTAATAATATTTACGTATTAAGAAAAGAGTGCTATAATAATAATGTAAAACAATTTTTCACAACCAAGTTTAATTTAAATAAATTAAGTTAAACAAAAACTCCATTTCTACCGACAGTGGAGTTTTTTTAATAAAATTAGTATATTTACCATCGTTTTGTCTTTAAATTAAAATAATTTTCATTATTTTCTATTATTGATTGAACTAGTCACATTTTAATATTAGTACAGAATTTATTTTGTAACAAAACCAGAAAAAATCGGGATTTTTGGCGGATTTTGCTGAAATAAAATAGATAGGAAAATGTATTTGTTAAAGCAATTAACAATAAATCATTAGTGAAGATGACATTTTAATTAATAAAACCCCCCGAACATTTTGATTAATAATTTACAAATTTGCAAAAATTTTATAAATATTTCAGAAAAGTGCTATAATAATAATGTAAAACAATTTTTCACAACCAAGTTTAATTTAAATAAATTAAGTTAAACAAAAACTCCATTGCCACCTATATAATGGAGTTTTTTTATTTTCAACTTCAAAAAATAATTTTATTTTTTCAAACTTTATTTAAGTATAAATAAAATTATTATCCAGAGTTTTCCAGTTAATAGTAAAAAAGACAAAATCAACCAAAAATGGTTGATTTTATTGTTTTTGTTTTTCTTTATACTATTTTTGATAAAATTCCTTTTATAGCGTATTAATATTTGATATTATCTTTACTTTCATCAGTTTTATAATTTAAAGATTTACTTTAATTATTTTACTTTTAAATTCATTCAAAAACGATTGTTTGAAAATTAAATGCTCCTGTTTATGTCTATCATTCCCAAATATTTAGGATTATTTTCTAATTTTTATTATTACCAAAGATAACTTTTTAAATAATTTTTTAAAAACTTTACAACGGTTGGATATACTAATTATTATAAAAGAAATTTTCATTGTCAAACGGCACTATAATAGAATAACATTTAAAAAGAAAAAATATTTTTTAATACATAGTATCAACTTTTAAAAAAGTATTAAAAAAACCCGTCAATTAAGAATGACGGGACTCCATTTCCACCTATATAATGGAGTTTTTATATTAGGTCGTGAAAAATTAATTTTATTTTTTAAACTTTTACTTAATTATAAATAAAATGATTATTAATAAAATTAATATATTTTCCATGATTCTACTTTGAAATAAAACAATTTCTCACCCCTTTCTGTGACATAAAAACTTAGTCACATTTTAATATTACCACAGAATTTATTTTGTTACGAAAATACGGAAAAAGTTGGGTTTTTTGGTTTATTTTTCCTAAAATCAGTGTTAAAAAATCTTTTTAATTATTTTAAAAAATAAAGAATAATTTATAACTTGTTTACTTAGTTTTACATAGCAAAATTATTTAAAATTTTTATTTTTGATGTTTTTTCAAATATAAAGGAAAAAGCCTTTATATTAGGAAAATTTATGCAATATTTTAGTTTTTTATATAAAAAAATAAATAATTTTTAGAACTTTTAAGGTAAAAATTATGCATCAGTTTTTAAAATTGTTTTTTTTTTTTTTTGATTGTAATATAATTTATGAATAAAAACAAAATAAAAAGTATTTTATAAAATATACAAAAAGGAAAATTATGAAACGTTTATTATGCCAATTTAATAGAGACTTTGATAAAAAATTCTCTAAAACTTACCCATGAGTGTTAAAACACCCAAAACTAAAACACGGATTAGCTTTATTTAAAACAAGAAAAGAAGCTATGAACTGATTCTTAGCAGTAGGATATGAAAGTGCAATCTGATTCCAAACAGAAAAAAGAATCTTTGGTGGATTATTAATCATGGACAAAACTGAAGATGGTTTTGAATTTGAATTAAACACTGAAAAATTCGATGGAGACATTAAGTATGAAGAAGCAATGGAAGAATTTTACATTTTCCCAACTTCAAGATTAAGAAATCAAGAACAAGCAGATCAATTCTTAAAAGAAATAGTTGATTACAAAATTCTTGCTGATCACAAAACATATTTCCCAGCAAATGATGATTATATTCCAGAAAGAAAACTTTCAAGCAAAGATAGAGAAATAGAAAGATTAAACAGACAAATGGCAGATCTTGAAGAATTATTTAAAAATTCTAACGGATCTTATGCAAAAGAAATTGCTGTTTTGATGGAAAAATTAAGAGACAGCAATTCTGATAAAGAAGCTTTAAGAAAGGAAATTGAAAACTTAAAGAAAAAAATTCTTGAATCTTTAGATAAAGAACCGGAAAAAGTTATTGTTGAAAAAGAAAAACCTGTTTTTGTAGAAAAAGAAGTAGTTAAGGAAGTTGTTAAAGAAGTTCCAGTATACATTGAAAAAG